>JBLNFH010000263.1:0-11427 GCA_050263475.1 Deltaproteobacteria bacterium | reverse complement strand
TCTTCCCGTAGATGGCGTGCAGCGGCTCGAGCCCTTTCCCGGTTTCGGGAATGACCACGTCGCTTCCGTCCGCAAGCGATGCGATGTGCCGGATCAGGCCGGGGTTCAGGTTCGGCATGTCGCAGCCGACGGCGAACACGTACGGGGTCACGCTGTGCCGCAGGCCGGAGTGGAGCCCCGACAGGACCCCCATTCCGGGGATCAGGTCCGGCACCTTCCGGCAGGGGAGGAAATCGAACAGTTCCGGGGTGTTGGTGACGACCAGCACCTCCCGGAACAGGGACGCCATCTGCCGGTGGATCGCATCGATGAACCGGCCGCCCTGGTACGGGAGCAGCGCCTTGTGGCTGCCCATGCGGCTGGAGGTCCCTCCGGCCAGGATGACCCCGGTGATCCCCTCGATCTTCTCCTCCACGGAAGGGAGGGCGATGCGCCAGGGATGGGTATACAGGGTGAACTTTCTGCCGCGCGCGTAGCCGACGAGGGTGATCCCGCGCTCCTCGCAGATCCGGACCGCCATGTCGGTGGGGGAGGTGCGCGACGCGATGAGGGCGATCCCCAGCCCCGCGGCTTTCGCGGCCATCTCGGAGGAAACCCTGCCGGAGGTGACCAGGATCTTCCCCGAGAGATCGATGCTCCGGAACAGCGCCTCGCCCGCGATCCGATCCAGCGTGTTGTGCCGCCCGAGGTCTTCCGCGTGCAGGAGCACCGTCTTTCCGTCCCCCACGGCGGCGGAGTGGATCCCCCCGTGCGTCCGGTAGCTGTCGGCGCGGCGGGCCAGCTCCTTCATCATCGAGAAGATCTGTTCGGGGGTGAAGACCGAACGGCCGGCCGCGGGGTATTGCTGCGGCGAGGGGGCGGGAAGATTGAAGGTGATCCCCGATCCGCAGCCGGAGGTGATCGTGGGTTTCAGCCGCTCCGGCACGTTACCGCGGATGCGCACCATGGCGACCCGGAAGTCCGCGCACACGCTCAACGCCAGGAAATCGTCGGGGCGGTTCACCAGCCCCTGCATCCTCAAGAAGCCCCCCACCAGGTAGGCAAGGTCGTGCGGGGAGCAGATCAGCGTGGCCAGATCGACGCCGTTGACGGTGAGCGCGAGCGGGAACTCCGCGACAGGATCGTGATCCTCCGCGGTCAGCCTGCGTCCGTCGTACCGAAGGACGGAAGGCTTCCTGGAGGGATCTTCCCGGTCCTTCCCGTCGCTCATTTTCCCCTCTCGAAGCCTTCCTTGGCCGCCAAAAGATCGAGGTGAAGGGTCGCCAGGTCCTCGGCCTCCAGCGGCACCTCTGCGTTTCCCTTCCGGGAATCCCGGGTCTTGATGTAGCGGCTGCATTTCCCGCAGACGCTGACCCGCGTTGGACCGTCCCCGGCAATGAAGTAGGAAAGGGTTTCGGGATCCTGGTTGCCGCAATAGGGGCACTTGAGCCGCTGGAAGGGCCAGCGGAAATAGCAGGCGGAGCAGCAGAGGAACCGCTTCCCCTCCTCCCCCGTAAGCTCCTCCATGCCCGCCCGGGAGCCGCAAACCGGGCACTCGCCCCTGTTCCAATCCGCGACGTCCCCGGGATCGACCGATTCCGCCGCAAGCGACAGCGCCGTCTTCACCGGGATCTCCAGGACGAAGGCCAGGAGAGGGGCGCGGACGGAAATCGCCGCCGCTGTCTCCTCCAGCGCCTTCCGTTCCCGGCGCAGGCACGAGACGAAGAGGCGGTCAAGGTCCAGCGAGTTCTCCAGGAGAGCGCCTCTGATCCTGTCCAGTTCCTCGATCGCCGCCGGATCCCTGCTGGCTTCGCGCATGACGTCCAGTATACCAGACAGGAAGTCGGCGCCCTCCTTCCGGTCCACCGAGAGGCTCTCCGGCGCGAGCAGCGGCAGCCCGGCGCCGACCCGCTCCCGGCCCTGCGGGCCGGGGAGGGGGAAGGAGATCCCCGTGGAGTGCTCCTTCCCGTCGATGTGCGCGAACAGGGACAAAAACAGCGACAGGATGTCGCGGTATTCGGGGTGTTCGTACGCCGTCCGTCGAAGGTGCTCGAGCTTCCTGCCGGTCTGCGGCATCCCGTGCGCCGGCCTTCAGCCGGCCTTCTCCTGGCCGGTGATCTCCTTGAACCATTTGACGTGATGCTTGCTGGCCCAGAGCCTCGTCACCCTCCCCCAGAGCATCCCGTCGAGCGTGCCCGGGTTGCCGATGGTGGCCAGGTAGATGTGGACGATCACCAGCATGATGAACAGGACGAAGATGAGACCGTGGACCAGCAGCGACACCTGGACGATGCCGCGCGGGAACGACATCGGCAGCCAGATGATGATCCCCGTGACGCCGAGGAGGGCCGTCGCCATGCCCATGAAGATACCGAACAGTTTCTGGCCGGCGTTGAATTTGCCGTTGTTTTCCCGGAAAGGCTCCCGGGAAAGATATCCCCCCATCTTGGAGAGCCACCGGCGGTCGTCTTCGTCCAGCGTGGAAATCTCCTTGCGGTGGTTGAGGAATAGCAGCAGGGAGCTGGCAAGGAACAGGACCCCCGCGACCTTGTGCACGAGGATCGCCCCTTGGCCGCCGCCGAAGAAATCCTGGTACCCCGCGAAGAGCCGGGAATAGAGTCCCAGGCCCGACAGCAGCTGGGTGAAAAACGTCACCGTGACGAACCAGTGGAGCACCCGCTCGCGTGTATTGAACCGCTCCACGTATTTACTCATGGCGGTTTTCCCCTTTCTCCGGTGCGTCCTCCTCCAACCGCTTGGGGCCGGTCGTCACATAGTGGAAGAGCACGGCGGCGATGCTTCCCCAGAATCCGAGGATGCCCAGCGGTTTGACCACGTCCTTCCAGAGGAAGATGGAAACGGGAATCGCCGGGCCGGCCGGCAGCCCGTAGACCTCCGGCTTGTCGTCCAGCAGGTAGAGCACCCCGAGTCCCGAGAGATCGGCTTCCCCGTAAATCGCCTTTTTCGAGGCCTTTGCCTTTGCGATCATCGCCCCGCGGGGGCCGTATTGCAAGGTCTGCGTCGGGCAGGCCTTGGCGCATGCGGGCATCATCCCCGCCTCGATCCGGTCGGCGCACAGGTTGCACTTGGCGACCTTCTCGTCCGCCCCGTACCGGGGGATGTTGAAGGGGCAGGCCGAGACGCAGTACTTGCAGGCGATACACTTCTCCTTGTTGAAGGCGACGAACCCCTCCTTCGTACGGTAGAGCGCGCCGGGGGAGGGACAGACCTTCATGCAGCCGGCGTCGCCGCAATGCACGCACCGCTCGTTCAGGAACAGCCATTTCATGCTGCCGCCGTCCGGCTTCTCGACGAAACGGATCCGGTTGTACAGGTTCGACGTGAGCTCCCGCGGGTTTTCGTAAGATCCCTGGTTGGCGGTCTTGTCGGCGTCGAGCCGGTTCCACTGCTTGCATGCCACCTGGCAGGAACGGCAGGCGATGCAGCGGGACGTATCGATCAGAAACCCCATTCTCGATTCGGCCATGGTCCGTCACCCCCTGCCCTTGATATTGACCATGAACGCCTTGGTCTCCGGGATCAACGTGTTGGCGTCCCCCGCGGTCGGCGTGAGAAGGTTTGCGGAGTCGCCGACGTTCGGCGTGAACCACCCGAAGCACCACGGCATCCCCACCTGGTGGACGGTCGTGTTGGACACCTTGAACGGCCGGATGCGGGGGGTGACGACGGCCACGGCCTCGATCTTCCCCCGCGCCGAGGAGATCTCCAGGAGGTCCCCGTTCTTGATGTTCTTCTCCTTCGCCAGCTCGATGCCGATTTCCGCAAACTGCCGGGGTTGCAGCTCCAGGAGCCACGGGAGGTTGCGCGAGAGGACCCCGGTCTGCCAGTGCTCGGTCACCCGGTAGGTCGTTGCGACGTAGGGGAACCGCTTGTCGCCGCTCGCGAAGGCGTCCTCGGGGAGCCCTCCCGCCGCGAACAACCTGGCGGCCGGGTTGGTCCGCTGCTTCGACAGGAGGTTTGCCTCCAGCGGGCACTCCAGCGGCTCGTAGTGCTCGGGGAAGGGCCCCTCCTTCATGCCCGGACCGAAGATCGCTGCGACGCCGTCCGCACGCATGATGTACGGCTTCTTCCCTTCCTTTTCGTCGCCCATCGGCGGCCACGGCCCGTCGGGGACGTCTCCCTCCCACTTGCCGAACTTGCCGCCCGGCATCGCCGCAGCGGCGTTCCAGAAGATCACTGCCTTCTTCACGTTGAACGGCTTGCCCGAAAGGTCCACCGACGCGCGGTTGTAGATGATGCGCCGGTTGACCGGCCAGGCCCACGCCCAATCGGAGAACAGGCCCAGTCCCGTGGGGTCCTTCTTCCCGCGCCGGGCCATCAGGTTCCCCTTCTCGTTGTAGGACTGGCAGTAGATCCAGTTGCCGCAGGAGGTCGACCCGTCGGCCTGGAGCATCGCGAATCCGCCGACCAGCTCCCCCTTTTTCCCGATCAGCTTCGTTTCCTTTGGCTTGGGCTTTCCCGGCGCGGGCTTCTCCTCCACGTCGGTGAGAAAAGATCCGTTGATTTCCCGGGCCACCGCGTTGATATCGACGGTCTTGACGCTGCCGTCGGCCCGCTTGAAGCCGTAGCCCCACGCAAGGTTCATCAGCGGGTCGGGATAGGCTCCCCCTTCCCGGGCGTAGAGCGCCTTGATCCGGTAGAACAGGTCGTTCATGATCTCGGAATCGGGCCGGGACTGCCCCAGCGGCTTGATCGCCGCCTGGCGCCACTGCGCCCAGCGTCCCGAGTTGGTGATGCTCCCTTCCTTTTCGAAGGAAGCCGCGGCCGGCAGGAAGAAGACCTCGGTAGGCACCTTGGCCGGGTCCATCCCCGGGCCTTTCCAGAACGACGCCGTCTCGTTGTCGAAGAGGTTGACCGCAACCATCCAGTCCAGCGTGGCGAGGGCCTTGCGGACCTTGCCCGCGTTGGTGCCGGAGCAGGCGGGGTTCTGCCCCCAGGCGAAGAATCCCTTGTACTTGCCGCGCGCCATGTTGTCGAACAGCACGATCCACGAGGCGTTCATGCCGGGGTCGGTCTTGGGCAGCCAGTGGTAGCCGAAATCGTTTTCCTTGGTGGCCTTCGCCCCGTAGATCGCCTTGAGGTAGGAGACGATGTACTTGTTGCGGTTTCCCCACCAATTGGCGCTTGCGGGGTCCTTGGTTTTCGGGGTGTATTTGTCGATGTAGGCGGAAAGGTCTTTCAGCTCCGCCGACGGCACCGGAAGATACCCGGGCAGGATGTGGAAGAGGAGCCCGTGATCGGTCGAGCCCTGGACGTTGGATTCGCCGCGCAGCGCGTTCACGCCGCCGCCGGCCACGCCCATGTTCCCCAGGAGAAGCTGGATGATGGTCATGGCGCGGATGTTCTGCGTCCCTACGGTGTGCTGGGTCCATCCCATCGCGTAGAGGGAGGTGCCCGCCCGGTCCGGCTTGCCGGTCGAGGCGTAGGTCTCGTAGACCTTGAGCAGGACTTCCTTCGGGGTCCCCGTGATGCCGGAGACCATCTCCGGCGTGTACCGGGAGTAGTGCTTCTTCATCAGCTGGAACACGCAACGGGGATCCGCCAGCGTCTCGTCCTTGAGGACGTTGCCGTCCGTGTCCTTCTGGAACGCCCAGGTTTTAGGGTTGTAGGCGCGTTTCTTGCCGTCGTAGCCGGAGAAAAGGCCGTCCAGTTCCCCCGGCCCCCTGTAGTCCGGGCTCACCAGGTAGCTGGCGTTCGTGTATTTTTTTACCGCCGGGTCGAAGTAAAGCTGGTTCTGCAGGATGTGGTGGATCATGCCGCCCAGGAAGGCGATGTCGGTCCCGGGGCGCAGGGGGGCGTAGATGTCGGCCTTTGCCGCGCTCCGCGTGAAGCGCGGGTCGACGCAGATGATCTTGCCGCCGCTGTCCTTCGCCTTGAGGATCCACCGGAAGGCGACCGGGTGGTTCTCGGCGGGGTTGGCCCCCATGATGAGCACTACGTCAGCGTTCTTTACGTCGATCCAGTGATTCGTCATCGCGCCGCGTCCGAACGACTCTGCCAGAGCCGCTACCGTGGCGCTGTGTCATATGCGCGCCTGGTGCTCGATGGCGACCAGGCCCAACCCCCTCATCATCTTCTGGAGGAGATAGCACTCCTCGTTGTCCAGGGCGGCGCTTCCGACGTGGGCGATCCCCATCGTCCGGTTGACGACCGCCTCGACCTCCTTCTCCACTTCCCTGTCCCCGACCGTTTCCTTTACCTGGATCCTGCTTTTGGCGACGAAGGACGCGTCCCGGGTCTTCTTCACCTTTTTCGAGATTTCATCCAGCGCCCAGTCCCAGGAGACCTCCTTCCACTCCTTCGCTCCCGGGGCCCGGTAGAGCGGGCTGGTCACCCGCGCGGCATTGTTCCGCAGCTGGATCGCGGAGGATCCCTTCGGGCAGAGCGCCCCCTCGTTGATCGGGTGGTCGGGATCCCCTTCGACGTTGATCATGCTGCCGTTCAGGGTATGGATGATCATCCCGCAGCCGACCGAGCAGTAGGGGCAGATCGTGGTCCCCTCCTTGGCGTACCGGATCTGCATCTCCTGGGCTTTCGCCTCGACCGGCGCCAGGGACAGGCCGAATGCGCTTGCCGCCAGCCCGGCCCCGGAAAGTCTGAAGAACTCCCTTCGGGAAAATCCCATGCGGCGTACCTCCTTTCGCGATCAGGAATGATTACCCGTGGACATCCCTGCCTGGAGTGGGGTCGGCCGAGGTGCGGAATCACAGGGGGGCGAAGAAATCGTATAATAACGTTTTAAAAATTTCAATAATCCATTCGGGAGCTGCGTCCGATGCGCGCCGTGATCCAGAGAGTGAAAAGCGCCTCCGTCTCCGTCGAAGGGAAGGGGATCGGGCGGATCGGGCAGGGGCTGCTCGTCTTCGCGGGGTTTGCCCCATCCGACGGGGAAGAGCAGGTCCGCTGGATGTGCGAGAAGATCGTCCGCCTGCGGATCTTCGAGGACGAAGCGGGAAAGATGAACCGGTCGGTTGCGGAGGTCGGGGGAGGGATTCTCGTGATCTCCCAGTTCACCCTGTACGGGGACGCCGCCAGGGGAAACCGCCCCGGTTTCACCGGCGCGGCGCTCCCGTCGGTCGCGGAGCCGCTTTACGACGGAATGGTCCGGCGTCTCCGCGAAGCCGCGAACGTCCCCGTGGCAACCGGCCTGTTCGGCGCGGCAATGGAAGTTTCCCTGGTGAACGACGGTCCCGTGACGATCCTGCTGGAGAAATAGCGGGACGGGGGAAGAGCCGCTCCCCGACCTATCCCCGTTCCTTCCTTTCTTCCAGGAGCGCCGCCAGCTGGGGGGCCTGCGAGGCATGCACCAGCGCCACGATTTCGTCGGCGGGCTGGAGCACCAGGTCGCCGCGCGGGACGATGAGCTCCCCCTTCCGCAGAATGGCCGCCAGGACGCACGTGTCGGGCAGGTTCAATTCCCGCAGCTCCTTGCCCGCCGCGGCGGCGGCCGGATGGACCTTCTCCTCTACCAGGGAGAACAGCCCCTTGCGCAGCTTGAGCAGCGTCGTCATGTCGCCCAGCGACATCTCCTCGGCGACCAGGTGGGCCAAAAGGTCCGCCTGGTTGAGCGCCACGTCCACCCCCATCTCGGGGGTGAACATCCAGGCGTTCCGGGGATCTTTCACCCGGGCGATGGTGCGGGGCACGTTGAACTCGAAACGGGCCAGGCCGATCACCACCAGGTTCGTTTCGTCCGCCCCGGTCATCGCCGCCACCACGTTTGCGTGTCGAATGCCCGCCGCCTCCAGCACGTCGGGATCGGTTGCGTTTCCCTGCACCACGGCGCCCTGCGGGAGGTCCCGCCGCAAGTGCCGTCTCTCCTCGGGGCGCTCCTCGATGACTTTCACCTTGTGCCCCGCGGTAAGGAGCAGCGACGCCAGGTAGCTGCCCACCCTTCCCCCGCCTGCGACGATGACATTCATGGACATGGCAGTTTGCCCTCCCTACGAGAGTCCGAGGATTGCCTTGAGCCTGTCGGCGGACGTTCCCAGCACCGCCAGGTGAACCAGGTCCCCCTTGTGGAAAACGGCCCCCGGCGCGGGCAGGAACGTCCGACCCCCGCGGCTGACCGCCACCACGTGGATCTCCCCCGGGACGGTCACCTCTCCCGTCGTCCGGCCCACCAGCAGCGGCGGCGCCTCCGCCTCCACGAGGTCCACCTCTCCGCTGCCCAGGCTGTGGATCGTGTCCAGGCGGGAATGGCAGAGCAGCTCGGCCAGCCGGTTGATCCCCCAGGCGACCGGCGTGATCGTCTGCAGCCCCAGCCTCCGGTAGATCTCCGCCTTGAGGGGGTCGTACAGGCGGGCCACGACCCTGGGCACCCGGAACACCTGCACGGCGAGGCGGCCGGCGACCACGTTGATCTCGTCGCTGGCCGTCACCGCGGCGAGCCCGTCCGCGCGCTCGATGCCGGCCCGCAGGAGCGCCTCCCGGTCGATCCCGCTCCCCTCGACGGTTTGCCCCTTGAACGCCCCCAGGCTTCCGAAGACGGCGGGATCCCTGTCCACGACGGTCACCGCGTGGCGGCGCAGCTCGAGGGTCTTCGCGAGGCCGGCGCCGAGCCTGCCGCAGCCGATGATGAGGATTTTCATCTCATGCCTCCCTTTCAGGTTTCCTTCCTTCGCAGCAGCGCCTTGCGGGCCTCGTCGGCCAGCAGGAGGACAGGGGACCACGCCAGGAGAAACAGCCATCCTTCCGGCGCCACCCCCGACGTGCCGAACACCTTCTGCAGGAAGGGGGCGTAGACGATCGCCAGGAGAAGGCCGAGCTCGACGGCGATCCCCACCCAGACGAGACGGTTGCCGAAGAAGCCGGCGGAAAAGACCGATGCGCGTTCCGTGCGTTGGGCGAAAAGGTTGCCGACCTGGGTGAGGACGACGGCGCCAAGCGCCATCGCGGTCGCCGATCCGTAGAGCGCCCCTTCGGAGGGCAGGTCCAGCCACCATCCCCGGTGGCCGCTCCTCCAGAAGAGGAAGTAGAAGGCCGACATCGCGGCCAGGGCCTGGAGCAGTCCCAGGAAGATATAAGCGCGCACGAGCAGCGGCCGCGTGATGACGTGCTCCGTGAGAGGCCGGGGCGGCTTGTCCATCAGGCCCGGCTCGGGCGGCTCGGCCCCCAGGGCCAGGGCCGGCATGATGTCGGTGCCCAGGTCGATGGAGAGGACCTGCATCACGTTGAGCGCGAGCGGGATCCTCCCGCCGCTCAAGACGAAGCAGATGAACGGGACGGCCTCGGGGGTGTTGCTGGTGAAGATGTACGCGATGAATTTCTTGATGTTGGCGTACACGGCCCGTCCCTCCTCCACGGCGTTGACGATGGAGGCGAAGTTGTCGTCGGCCAGTACCATGTCGGCGGCCTCCTTCGCGACATCGGACCCCGACCGTCCCATCGCCACCCCGATGTCGGCCTGCTTGAGAGCGGGGGCGTCGTTGACGCCGTCCCCGGTGGCCGCCACGACGTGCCCCATCCGCCGCAGTGCGCTCACGACCCGCAGCTTGTGCTCCGGCGTCACCCGCGCCAGCAGAACTTCCCCGCGCAAGGCCTCTTCCAGGTCCGGGTCCCCCATCGCGTCCAGGTCGGATCCGTTCAGGAGGCGCACCTGGGGGGCGCGCAGGATCCCGATTCGGCGCGCCACGCTTTCCGCGGTCAGCCCGTAGTCGCCGGTGATCATGATGATCCGGATGCCGGCCCTGCGGCACTTCTTGACCGCCTCGGCCACCTCGGGCCTGGGGGGGTCCATCATCGCCATCAGCCCGAGGAACGTGAGATCCCGCTCGATCGTCCCGGCCTCCACCCCTTCCAGGGAGTCGGGCAGCAGGCGCTCGGCGACGGCCAGCACGCGCAGGCCCCCGCGGGCCAGCTCGTCGTTTTCCGCCGCGATCCTCGCCCTTTCCCCGTCGGTCAGCGGCAGCTCCTTACCCTCCGCCCACTGCCGCGTGCACCGCCCGAGGACTTCGTTGGGAGCCCCTTTGACGTAGGCGATCCGCGCTCCCCGCCGGGCGTGGATCGTGGTCATCATCTTGCGGCGGGATTCGAATGGGAGCTCGCGAAGCCGCGGGGCGATCGCCGCCTCCTTCGCAAGGTCCACCCCCCCTTTGCGGGCCGCGACCTGGAGCGCCGCCTCGGTCGGGTCTCCCAGCACCGACCAGCGCGCATCGGAGGGGGTGGGCGGAAGAAGCCGTGCATTGTTGCACAACCCGGCTGCCAGCAGCAGCAGACGCAGGTCGGCAGCGGTCCCCGCGGAATCCGGTACGGGTTTCCCCTCGACCCGGATCTCCCCTTCGGGCGCGTAACCCACCCCCGTGACCGATACACGCCGGCCGGCCACCCGAAGCTCCCGGACGGTCATCTCGTTCTGGGTCAGCGTCCCGGTTTTGTCGGTGCAGATGACCGTCGTGCAACCCAGGGTTTCCACGGCCGAGAGCCGCTTGACCAGCGCGTTCCTCCGGGCCATGCGCTGGACCCCCATCGCCAGCGAGAGGCTGACGGTCGGCAAAAGACCTTCCGGCACGAAGGCGACGATCATCCCCATCGCGAAGAGGAAGCTTTCGGCCAGCCCCATGCCCGCGAACGCAATCGCCAGGCCGAAGAAAAGGACCCCCATCCCGATTGCGATAAAAGTCACCACCCGGGTCATGCGGACCATTTCCTTCTGGAGCGGACTTTGCTCGACGCCGACGCTCTGGGTGAGGCGGGCGATTTTCCCGAATTCGGTCCGCATCCCCGTTGCGAAGACGACGGCGACCCCCGTCCCCGCCGCGACGCTGGTCCCCGCGAAGAGCAGGTTGGGGAGCTCGGCGCGCCCGTGCCCTTCCTCCCCCGCGGCATCGGAGGTCTTTCGCGCGGGATGCGACTCGCCGGTTAGGGTGGATTGATCCACGCGCAGCTCGGCCTCCTTGACCAGCCGGGCATCGGCCGAGATATGGTCGCCCTCGGCGAGCAGCAGGACGTCCCCCGGAACGAGCTCTTCCGACGGGATGCGCACCTCGGCCCCCTCCCGCAGCACGCGGGCGTGGGTGGGCAGGAGCCGGCGCAGCACCTCGGTGGCCTTCTCCGCCTTGTACTCCTGCCAGAAGCTGAAGGCCCCGTTGATCAGGTTGACCATCCAGATGGCCACCCCCAGTTGCGGCATCCCGGCGAGGAAGCCGATCCCTCCCCCGATCCACAGCAGCACGGCCATCAGGTGCGTGAAATTCGCCAGGAACTTGAGGAGGAGGGGGGTTCCGCGGATTTCCTGGATGACGTTGCGCCCGAAGCGGCCCAGTCGTTCCGATGCCTCGGCACCGGAAAGCCCCGCCGGCCGCGTCTCCAACGCCTCGTACACCATGCGGGTCGGGAGAGAGTGAATCCCGGGGAGGGCGTCGGGGGGAGAAATCGAAGGGACGGGGGTCCGGGGGAGGCCGGGCCGTGGTAGCGTATCCATAGCGG
>JBLNFH010000262.1:0-2647 GCA_050263475.1 Deltaproteobacteria bacterium | reverse complement strand
TCGAGCCCCGACCACGCCGTCAGCACGATCCCTCCCACGAGAAACACCATGCCGAACTGGTGCCCGGTGACGCCGAGCAACGGCACCGGGTAGTGGAGGATGAGGGCCGCCACCCCGATGTTGAGGAGGAGCGTCTTGGCCTTGCCCAGGGGGGAGGCGGCGATGATGACCCCTTCGGTGGTGGCGACGCCGCGAAGCGCCGTCACCCCGATCTCCCGTGCGACGACGATCGCCACCATCCAGGCCGGCACCCGTTCGGGGGGGATCAGCATGATCATGGCGCCGCAGACCAGGAGCTTGTCCGCCAGGGGGTCCAGGAGCTTTCCGAGCGAGGTGACCATCTGGTACCTGCGCGCGAGGTACCCGTCGAAGAGGTCCGTCACGGTGGCCGCCACGAAGAGGATGAAGGTGATGAGCGACCGGGTGAACGGGATCTGCCTCCCTTCCGGCATGTACAGGAGGAATACGACCACAGGGATCGTGAGGATCCGCAGAAGCGTCAGAACGGTAGGCGGATTGAGCCGGGACTTCCGGTTCATTCCTGGGCGGCGTATTTCTGGTAGTAGTCCAACACCCGCTTTACGTAGACCCGGGTTTCCTGGTAGGGAGGAATGCCGCCGTATTTCCGGACCGCGGCGGGCCCGGCATTGTAGGCCGCCACCGCATGGGCGACGTTCCCGCCGAACGCGCCCAGCAATTCCTTGATATATTTCACGCCCCCCTCGATATTTTCCACGGGGTCGAACGGGTCGTTGACCTTCAGGCGCTTCGAGGTGAACGGCATGAGCTGCATCATCCCCTTGGCCCCCTTGCGGGAGATGGCGTACCGGTTGCCGTTCGACTCTGCCCGGATGATCGCCCTGACGAGGGCGGGCGACAAATGGTTCGCGCGGGAGAACCGGTCGGCGTATTCCATCACCCAAGCCGCCTGGGAGGGCCCCCGGGGGGACGCGGGCAGCTGCTGGATCCCCTCGCGCAGATAAAGTTCATATTTTTCATCGTATTGCGTGTTACTGTAGTGGACGACTCCCTCCCTGTCGACGAACCGATAGATATCCGCCCAAAGTACCGTTGGACAAACGGCCAGGGATATGATTAAAAATATGCGGAAATAAATCATAATTCGCCATTCTAAGGAATCGCCCCTCCCCTGTCAACCCGTGGAGCCCGGCGCCGGAAGGAGCGGTATGGAACGCGTTTCGAATTACCTGGTCATTGGAAGCGGCATCGCGGGCTTAAGTTTCGCCCTGCGCGCAGCAAAAACCGGAACGGTGACGATCGTTACGAAAAAGGAGGCCGCGGAATCCAGCACCAACTACGCCCAGGGGGGGATCGCCACGGTATGGAGCGGGGAGGACACCTTCGAGTCGCACATCGAGGACACCCACCGGGCCGGCGCCGGGCTGTGCCACCCCGACGTGGTGGACCTGGTCGTCCGGGACGCCCCCGCGCGGATCAAGGAACTGATCGCCTGGGGGGTGCGGTTCACCCGCCGCAGCGGGATGCAGGAATTCGACCTGGGCCGGGAGGGCGGCCACTCCCGCCGCAGGATCTTCCATGCCAAGGACCTGACCGGCCGCGAGGTGGAGCGGGCCCTGCTCGAACAGGCGCGGCGGAACCGGCGCATCAAGCTCCACGAGAACCACGTCGGGATCAACCTCATCACCCGGCAGCGGCTCGAGGCGTTCGACCCGCACGGGGCCGACGAGGCGCTGGGGGCGTACGTCCTGGACCAGGAGACGGGCAAGATCCACACCTGCATCGCCGACGCCACGATCCTTTCCACCGGCGGGGTCGGAAAGGTCTACCTTTACACGAGCAACCCGGACATCGCCACCGGTGACGGCATCGCCATGGCCTACCGGGCGGGCGCCACGATCGCGAACATGGAGTTCGTGCAGTTCCACCCCACCTGCCTCTATCACCCCCACGCCAAGTCCTTCCTGATCTCCGAGGCGGTCCGCGGGGAGGGGGCGGTGCTCCTCAATCGCGCCGGGAAGCGGTTCATGCAGGGAGTGCACCCGATGGCCGAGCTCGCGCCCCGGGACATCGTCGCCAGGGCGATCGATTCCGAGCTGAAGCGCACGGGGGAGGACTGCGTCTACCTCGACATCACCCGCAAGGGGGCGTCCTTCATCCGCGAGCGGTTCCCCAACATCCACGAGACCTGCCTCTCGTTCGGCATCGACATGACGAAAGAGGCGATCCCGGTCGTGCCGGCGGCGCACTACCTGTGCGGCGGGGTGAGGACCGACCTCCACGGCGAGACCGACATCCGCCGGCTTTTCGCAGTCGGCGAGTGCGCCTGCACGGGGCTGCACGGGGCCAACCGCCTCGCGTCCAACTCGCTTCTCGAGGCGCTGGTCTATTCCGATCGCGCCGTCCGGCGATCGAAGGAGCTCTACGTCGGCAAGCCCCGCCCCCGGCTCCGCGTCCCGAAATGGGACCCCGGCAAGGCGCAGGATTCCGACGAGGCGGTGGTCGTGTCGCAGAACTGGGACGAGATCCGGCGGCTGATGTGGAACTACGTCGGCATCGTCCGCTCCAACAAGCGGCTGTCGCGGGCGCTCGACCGGATCGAGCTGCTGAAGCGGGAGATCCAGGAGTACTACTGGAACTTCAAGGTGACGGGGGACCTGCTCGAGCT
>JBLNFH010000261.1:0-5394 GCA_050263475.1 Deltaproteobacteria bacterium | reverse complement strand
GCCCCGCGCGCCCAGCTTCTTCTTCATCTCCGCGATCACCCGGTCGAAGTCCGCTCCCGGGCGGTCGAGCTTGTTGATGAATGCGAGGCGGGGGATGCGGTGCCGGTCCGCCTGCCTCCAGACCACCTCGGACTGCGCCTCCACGCCGGCCACTCCCTCGAAGATCACGACGGTGCCGTCCAGCACGCGGAGCGACCGCTCCACCTCGATCGTGAAGTCGACGTGCCCCGGGGTGTCGATCAGGTGGATCTCGGCCCCCAGCCAGGAGAACTGCGTCACCGCCGCCGTGATCGTGATCCCGCGCTCCCGCTCCTGCGGGAGGTAGTCCATCTGCGCGTCTCCCTCGTGGACCTCCCCCATGCGATGGGTGATCCCGGCGTAGAACAGCACGCGCTCCGTGAAGGTGGTCTTCCCGGCGTCGATGTGGGCGATGATCCCGATGTTGCGGACCCTTTCGATCGACGGCATCTCAGAAGTTCCCCCGGAAGAGGTTGAAGGTGGAGGTGTCGGGGATCTCCCGGTCCTCGCGAAGCGCGGCGATGATCGATCCGATCTCCTGCGGGGAGGCGGACCGCACATCCACGTAGAAATCCTGGATCCCCGCGGCGCGGATCTCGTGCAGGACGCCGGACGCGGAAAACGGGCGGACGGGGCGCAGGGTCGATCCCCGGTCGTCCACTTCGATGGCGAACCGCTCGGCCCTGGGACTTACGACCTCTCCCCCCCGGATCCCGCCGGCGGGGACCAGCCGGGAAATCATGAGAGGGAGCGAGGAGTAGGCCACCGCGATCCCCAATCCATGGAGATATTTCCCCACCGCCCGGAGGGCGGGAAGCGGCGCCTCGATCGGCAGGATCATCCGTGACGCTCCCAGCCGGGAAAGGACGGAGAGCGCCCCCATGTTGAAGGCGTACAGGTAATGATCGCTGATGAGCGTGACCTCCCGGCGCAGGTCGAGCCCGGCGAAAAGGGCGAAGTGTCCGACGTCGGAGACCACCCACCGGCGATGTCCTTTCCGCACCGCATCCTTCACGGTCCGCCGGAGGAACGAGGCGTCGGCCTCCAGGAACGGCGTCGGCAGGCGGAGGTATGTCCGGTTCCGGAACCCCCCGCGGCCGGCGGGGGAAGGGTCGCGCGCCATCCCGCGGGTGAACTCCACGACCGGCAGGATCTCTTCGTCCGCGGGGAGATGCGGCAGCTGGTCCGCGCGGCACCCGACGAAAAAGACCGCGGGGAGCTTCTCCTGCCGGTTCCCGGCGACGCGAAGGGCGGGCAGGACGGAGAGGCGCAGCTCCTTGCCGGCGAGGTAGAAATCCCTGTCGAACTTGCGGGCGGCCTTGACGAACAGGGCCTCCACGTCGGGCCAGGAAACCGCCGCCCCCCGCCCCTCGACGCGGATCTCCCCCAGCGGAAGGTCGCCCCGATACACGGCGGCGAGCCTGCCCTCGGCATCCGGCGGAAGCCTGCCCGATGCGGGGTCCCCCCCTCCCGACACGCGGAAGGAGAACGACCGCTTCACCCTCCCGTAGGAGGCTTCGACCGCTACGACCGTTCCCCCCACCGCAATGCGGAAGCCCGCCCCTTCGGGACGGATCGCATCCATCTCCTTCCGGGCCTGGCGGGTGATCTCCGCGCGCCCGCCGCCCCCCACGCGGAACAGGAGATCCCCCGCCGATACGGGAAACGGGACCGTCACGTAGAGGCCGCGCGGATCGGCCCGCATGGAGAGCGCGGTGAACCCCTTCCCGGAGCCGTCGCTCTGGAACTGCACCCGGAGCCGGTCCCCCCGCGAGGCGGAAACCGGCCCGGGCAGATACGCCCAGCCGTCCCGGACTTCCCGGATGGAGCCCAGCAGCTCCCCGACGTTCCCGGTGCTTCCCCCGGCGACCACTTCCGCCGGCAACGCCCCTCCGGTGAGCCCCCGCGTCTCCTCCCGCCCGATCACGTCGGACAGGATCCTTCTCCCCTCGGCGACCCCTTCGGCCGGTTTTCCGTATCGGATGAGATCCAGCGCGGTCCTGTAGGCGGACACCACTCCGGCGACGTACTCCGCGCTGCGCATCCGCCCCTCGATCTTGAACGCGGCGAACCCGAGCGGGACCAGTTCCGGAAGGAGGCCGAGGAGAGAGAGGTCGCGCGTCGAGAAAACCGCCTCCTCCCCTCCCTCGTGCCCGTACAGCCGGCGGCACGGCTGCACGCACGCCCCGCGGTTGCCGCTTTTCCCCCCCAGGTAGGAGGAGAAGAAACACTTCCCCGAAAAGGAATAGCACATCGCCCCGTGCACGAAGATCTCGACGCCCACCTTCGCGCGGGCGACGATCTGCCGCACCTCCTCGAGCCGAAGGTGGCGCTCCAGGATCACCCGCTGCGCCCCCAGGCGGGCGAATTCGCCCGCGGCCAGGGCGGAAGCGCAGCCGGCCTGCGTGCTGACATGGATGGGGATGCCGGGGAAGAACTCGCGCACGATGCGAAGAAGGCCCAGGTCCTGCACGATCACGGCGTCGGGGGACAGGGGCGCCGCCTGGTGCAGCAGCCCGATCGCCTCGGGGAGGTCCGCCTCCGTGAGCACGGTGTTCATCGCGAGGTAGACGCGCACCCCCTGCCGGCGGGCGTGCGGCAGGACGCGGCACAAATCCTCCAGCGTGAAGTTTTCCGCCCGTTCGCGCGCGCTGAACTTCTGGAGGCCCAGGTAGACGGCATCCGCGCCGGCGGACACCGCGGCGAAATACGCCTCCACGGAGCCCGCGGGAGCCAGAAGTTCCGGCAGCGACGGGCCGCCCGCCGCCCCCCCCGCGCCTTTATTGAAGGTAGAAGTCTCCAAGTTGACATTCATCATACATTGGATAGACTGACCGGAAAATAGCGGCACGGCACGTAAACCAACCCCGGGGGGGCCTTGCCATGCAATGGATTCCGGCGATTGTCGCGGTGGTCGTCGTGGCCTGGTTCGTGGGGACCTACAACCGGCTCGTCCGGCTTCGTAACCAGATCAAGAACGCCTGGCACCAGATCGAGGTGCAGCTGAAGCGCCGGTACGACCTCATTCCCAACCTGGTCGAGGTCGTCAAGGACTACATGGCCTACGAGCAGGAAACGATCACCCGCGTGGTCGCGGCACGGGGCGCCGCCATCCAGGCGAAAGGGACGGCGGAGCAGGCGAAGGCGGAGAACGTCCTCACGGAATCGCTCAAAAGCCTCTTCGCCGTCGTGGAGAATTACCCGGACCTCAAGGCCAACCAGAACGTCGCGGCGCTCCAGGAGGAGCTGACCGGAACCGAGAACAAGATCTCCTTCGCCCGCCAGTACTACAACGACTCCGTGATGACGTTCAACAATACGATCCAGTCGATCCCTTCCAACGTCATCGCCTCGGTGTTCAATTTCCAGCCCTCGGTATACTTCGAGGCGGGGGAGGAAGCGAAGGCCGTGCCCAAGGCCGACCTGAGATAGCTTCATGGGAGGGGGACGCACCTGCCCGAAATGCGGGACGCAGAACCCTCCGGGCTCCGTTTACTGCAACCTTTGCCAGGAGCCGTTCGCCCGCAAGGGCGTCTTCTCCCCGCGGCCGGCCCCCATGCTCCCGTTCAACGAGGCCGCGGCGAGCAACGTCCGGATGTCCCGGTTCCTCTTCCTTCTCCTGTTCGCCGCCTTTTTCGGGCTCGGAGCGGTCATCGGGAAAGCGTACGGGAGCCTCGGGCTGGGCCTGTCCCTCTCCCTGACCCTGTACGCCATCCTCGCATCCACCGCCTGGTTCAGCGGCTCCTCGATCGTCCTTTCGGTGCACGGCGCCAGGGAGGCCGACCCCGTGCAGCACCAGCAGCTGCTGAACGTCGTCGAGGAGATGAAGATCGCCGCGGGCCTTCCCATGCCGAAAGTCTGCGTCATGGAATCGCAGGGGATGAACGCATTCGCCGCGGGAAGAAAGCCGGAGGAGGCGACGATCGCGGTGACCTCGGGACTCCTTTCCCGCCTGAACCGGGAAGAGCTCCAGGGCGTCATCGCCCACGAAATGGCCCACGTGAAGAGCCGCGACACGCTGTACAACGTCTGCGCCGCCGTGCTCGTCGGCGCCATCGCCATGCTCTCCGACCTGTTCCTGCGGGACGCGTTTTTCTTCCGGGGAAGGGGCAGGACGCGGAGCGCGGGCGGAGAGCGAGGGAACATCGCCTTCCTGGTCCTGGGGATCGCGCTTGCGCTGCTCGCCCCGCTGGCCGCGCGGCTGCTCCAGATGAGCATCTCCCGGCAGCGGGAGTACCACGCCGACGCCGCCGGGGCGGAATTCACGCGAAACCCGCTGGGGCTGGCCTCCGCCCTGGAAAAGATCTCCCTCGAAGGGGCGCAGGTGCCCGGGGAGAACCGGGGGACCCAGCACCTGTTCCTCGTGAACCCGCTTCGCACGTTCTCTGCATCCTCGTCCGCGCTGCTGTCGACGCACCCGCCGACCGAGCTGCGCATCCAACGACTTAAGGCCATGGCCGGGGAAAGGGGGTAACCATGCCGCGCATCGTGACGATCTTCGGGAAGGACGGCTGACCGTACACCACCCAGGCTCGTAGGGACTACGAGAAGGCCGGAGCGCAGGTGGCATACAAGGACGTGGAGCACGACCGGTCCGCGCTGGGCGAGATGGCGGCCCTAACCCGCGGGCACCGCGAGGTTCCCGTGATCTTGGAAGATGGCAAGGTCATGATCGGCTACGGGGGGAGCTGAGACGTGTGACCGCCGCGGCCGTGCGCCGCGGGGTTGAACGCGCCTCATCCCCCGTGCTATCCTTGGCCGTGCCGCATCCACTATCGCCGGAGGAACCCATCGATGAAATTCAGCGAAGAGGCACTGAAATACCTGAATTTGGGGATCGAGTCCGAGATCGCGTCGTACGTCTTCTACAAGCGCGCCCGCAGGCTGGTCGAGGACGAATCCCTCCGGTCGGTTCTCGACCGGCTCGCGATGGATGAAAAGGGGCACTTCCTCATCCTGGAGAACGAATACGACGAGAACGTGCGCTCCGAGTGCTGGGCCCCCTACAAGGACATCCTCGCCAGGGAAGGGCTTCCCGAGATCGACGAGCTGGTGCAGGACACCCATAAGGAGCTCCTCGGGAAGATCGCCCGGCTGAAGGGGAAGAAAGAGGTCCTGGAGCTGGCGCTCCTGCTGGAGAAGGAGGCGTTCGGGCTGTTCAGCGACGCCTCGTCGAAGGCGAAGAGCGAGGATGTCAAGAAGGTGTTCGACCACCTCGCCGCGTTCGAAAAAGGCCACGTCCAGACGATCGAGAAGGAGCTCGCCGCGATCTGATCCCGCACGGAAGGCGCAGCCGATGGGGGGTGCGGCGCAACGGTTCGCCGAGGCGGAACCGAAGGATCCCCCGCATCCCTAACAACCAACCGACATGGTGAA
>JBLNFH010000260.1:0-6035 GCA_050263475.1 Deltaproteobacteria bacterium | reverse complement strand
GGAATCGATGAAATCGATAAAGGACATGCTGCTTCGCATGCGAGAGGATCTCGTAAGGGAAATCGCGCGCAGATCCAAGGTGACCACGGAAGGGACCACGCCCGATATCGGTGACATCCTGGACTCGGTCTCCGAGGAGCGCACCCGGGAACTCGACATGATCCTGACCGACCGCGAGAAGAAGAAGCTGAACCAGATCGACGACGCGCTCGACCGGATCGAGGAGGCCACCTACGGGTTGTGCGAGGAATGCGGCGTCAAGATACCGAAGGGGCGCCTGAAGGTGATGCCCTTCGCCAAGTACTGCGTGGAATGCCAGGAAAAGCTGGAGCGGGAAGAGAAGTACCTCCGCGAAGAGCCGGAAGAGGGGATCAAGAAGGTTCCCGCCGGCGAGGTCGAGGAATAGGATTTTCGGCTCTCCGGATCATTCCTCGGTCTTGTCCCGCCGGTAGGACGCAACCCCCTGGTTGTGCTCCTCGAGGGTCCTCGAGAACTTGTGGGATCCGTCGTTCCTCGAAACGAAATAAAGATAATCCGTATCGGCCGGAAACACCGCGGCCCGGATGGCCGTCAGCCCCGGGTTCGCGATCGGGCCGGGGGGAAGCCCGCGGTTGAGGTAGGAGTTGTACGGCGACGGCGAATGCAGATCCTTCCGGGTCAGCTCCGTGCCGAACCGCTGGAGTCCGTAGATCACGGTGGGGTCCATCTGCAGCGGCATCCCGAGCGTGAGTCGTTTCCGGATGACGGCCGACACGACCGGTTTCTCCTCCGCCACTCCCGTCTCCTTTTCGATGATCGACGCGATCGTGATGACCTGGAGAAGGGAGAACCCCTCCTCCCGGGCCCTGAACTCCCACTCGGGAGGGAATTTGCGGCGAAACTGCCGGATCATGATCTCCAGGATGTCCTCGGCGGGAAGGGTCTTCTCCAACAGGTAGGTGTCGGGGAAGAGGAACCCTTCCGCAGTGGGCCCCGGGACTTCCAGCCTGCGCAGAACCTCGCGGGATGCGGCGGTTTCCAGGAATATATGCGGATCGACGAGTTCCAGGTCTCCCAGGATCTTCGCGATGTCGTACAGGTTCGATCCTTCGGGGATCGTCACGGAATAACGGGTGACCTCGCCGCCGACGAGTTTTCTCCAGATCTCGACCACGGACGGGGGTTCGGGGAAGGAGTATTCCCCGTACCGCAATCGTTTCCGTGTCATCGTGCCCAGCACCAGCATCCGGAAGACGATGGGATGCTGCAGGACCTTCCCCGCGGTCAGCAGCCGCGCCACATCGGAAGAAGAGCTTCCTTTCGGGATCACCACCTTCGTCTTCTGCCAGCCCCGGGAGGGGGGAGTGTCCATCAGGAGAAACGCGATAAGGCACGCCATCGCGAACAGGGCGGCGAGCGCAACCTTGAGTTTCTGCGAAACCACGGGAGGCTACTTCCGGTTCCGGGCATCCAGTGCGGATTGCAGGAGCAGCGCGGCGGAAAGGCTGTCCCGGACCTCCTTGCGCTTTTCGCGCCGCATTCCCGCCTCTACGAGGTGGCGCTCCGCCTGGACCGTGGTGAACCGTTCGTCCCACGGGACGACCGGCAGTCCCAGGCGTTCGTGGACCTTCAGCATGAATTTCCGCACCTTGGCCGCCTGGGTCCCTTCCGTTCCGGAGGGGAGAAGCGGAAGGCCGATCAGCACGGATTCCACGCCGTATTCGTCCGCCAGCGAGGCGAGCGCGTCGATGTCTTTCCTGTCCCCCTCCCTGCGGATCGCCGGAAGCTGTTGCGCGGTGATGCCCAGGGGGTCGGAAACCGCCACGCCGATGCGGTGGCTGCCGAAGTCGATCGCGAGCATCCTTCCCTGGATCCGTTCCATCGTTTGTCCCTCTGTGAGAAAGTGTACGTTTCCCCACGCCGGACCGTCAACCCGGCAGAGGCCGCCGGCCGGATTGACGAACCGGGCGGCCTCCGGTAAGACTATACGCATTGCGGAGGGCGGATGCCAGGTTCGATAACCGACGTCGCCGGCGTGCTGCTCGGGCACGAACAGGACTTCGCGCGTGGTTCCGGGGTGACCGTGCTGGTGTTCCCGGAGGGCGCCGCGGGGGCCGCGGACATCCGGGGGGAGGCGGCGGGCACCCGCCAGATGGATTCCCTTCTGAGGCCCCATCCGGCGGGGCGGATGCATGCGCTCTTGCTTTCCGGCGGGAGCGCCTTCGGCCTTGACGCGGCGGCAGGGGTCATGCGCCACCTGGAGGATTCGGGAGTGGGGTTCCGCACCCCGGGCGGCGTCGTTCCGATCGTTCCCACCGCCGTGATCTATGACCTGGCCTTCGGGGATCCGTCGTTCCGGCCGACGCCCGATATGGCGCGCGCAGCGGCGGCCCGGGCCTCCGCCGGTCCCCCGGCCCGCGGATCCGTCGGGGCGGGCGCGGGAGCGACGGTCGGCAAGGTGTTCGGCATCCGGCGGGCGATGAAGGGGGGCTTCGGGACGGCCAGCGAAGCGGACGGCGGAACGATCGCCGGGGCCTGCGCGGTCGTGAACGCATTCGGGGACGTGGTGGACCCGGATACGGGGAAATGGGTGGCGGGCGCCAGGGACGAGGAGGGGGGGAGCCCCGCATGGACGGAGAAACGCTTCCGGGAAGGGTTCCGGAGGGAGCCGTTCGCCAGCGGGAACACGACGCTGGCCGTGGTGGCCACGGCGGACCGGCTGTCGCGCGAGGAGCTCATCGGGGTCGCAAGGATGGCGCACGGGGCGCTGTCCCGCGCCATACGCCCCGTTCACACGCCGATGGACGGGGACCTCGTCGTGGCGCTCTCGACCGGCTGCTCGGGGCGTGAAGGAAACGTGATGCAGGTGGCGATGCTGGGCGCGCGCGCACTGGAACGGTCGATCCTCGACGCCGTTCGCAGCGCGGCCGGCACCCCGGCAGTGCCGTCGGCCGGAGATCTGCCGTGGAAGGGGGGTAGGCTGCCGTGATCGACCGGATAGAGGAAACCCTTCGGGGATTGATGGCGGATCCGTCGCCGGCGGTGCGGGAGGCCGCGTCGCTGTCCCTGGACCGTCTCCGTGCGAAGCGATCCGTCGAATCGTACAGGAAGACGCTTCAGACCGGCACTCTCGAGGAGCGGGTGCGGGTCGTGTTCTCCGCGGAGGATATCGGCGGCTCGGAAGGGGTTTCCCTGCTGCTGGCGGCCTTGAACGACAGCGAGGAGGAAGTCCGGGGAGCGGCAGCCCGTGCGCTGGCCTGCTCCCCCACCGTTGCCGTCCTCAGGGCGCTGATCGAACGCCTCCCGAAGGAAAAGGGGGTGGTGCTGGGGAACCTCCTGGAAACGCTGGGAGTGTCCCGCAGGAAGGAACTCGCACCCATCCTCGCGAAATACATGGGCCATCCCGACCCGGAAGTCGCCGGAAAGGCGGTCGCGGCCTACGCCCGCGTCGCGGACAGGGACGGTTGGGAAAAGATCCTTCTCCAGGCTCGTGCGGAGAGCGATGCCGTGCGCGCCGCAGCGGCCCGCGCCCTGTCGGAGTGGAGCGCCGGGGAGATTTAGGTCGTAGCAGGGACCATCGCGGAGAACAGCGTCCCCGCGTTCGTCGCCGGGAAAAATTGGGGGTTCACCGTTCCCAGGATCGACCGGCGCGACGCCCCCGCCGGTCCTGCCGGATCTCCCAGGTCCACCTGTTCCGGCCGGGACAGGGGATTCCCGTCCCGGTCGAACAGGAGCACGACCTTCTGTCCCCCCTGGCCCGCGCTCCCCAGCCCGGAAACCACCCCGATCTCCATGGTGTTCAGCCGCACCATGGTGCCGACAGGGTAGGTTCCCATGATTTTCGCGAAGACCGACACGACTTCGGGATCGAGGGATTTGCCCGCGATCTTCTCCAGGATCTCGAGCGCCTGCTGCGGGTACCGCGCCCTTTGGTACGAACGCATCGTCGTCAGCGCGTCGTAGCAATCGGCCACCGGGATGAGGTTGGAATTGGGATGCATGCGGTAGCCCGGTTCCGGTTGCGGATACCCCAGCCGGTCGAACCGCATGTGGTGCTCCCGCACCATGTACGCCGAGGCCGGGCGGATGTGGGACATCTTCCCGAGGAGGGCGAAACCTTCTTCGGGATGCTTCTTGATCTCCTCGAATTCACCGGGTGTCAACGTGCTGGGCTTCCGGATGAGCTCGAGGGCCAGCTGCGTCTTCCCGATGTCGTGCAGCAGGCCCGCCATCCCCACGTCGACCTTGTCCCCGGAAGACAGGCTCAGGGCATCGCCGAGGGCAAGCGACAGGACCGCCACGTTCACGGAATGATTGTAGGTGTATTCGTCGAAGTTCTTGATGAGGGTGAGCGCCAGCATGGCATCGCGGTTCCTCGTGAGCATGCTGCTGATGTCCTTGACCACGCGCTCGGACTCGGCACCGGAAGGGATCCTCCCTGCCCGCACGTCCCTCAGGACCGAAACCACCACGGAGACGGCGTTTTCGTAGATCTCGTTGGCGATGGTCTGGTCGTTTTCCTCGTTGTCCTCGATCGGCTTGACGCGGATGTGGGCGATTCCCCTCTGGGCGAGGAGCTCCTGGATCTGGGCGGCGGGAAGGTCCTGCTCCTTCGTCTCGTGGAGGAAACGGACGAAGCTGTCGATGTCCGCGGGGGTGACCCCCTTTTCCAGGATGACGGCCGGCACCCCGATCCGGGTGAGCCGGTCCATGAAGGACTCCAGGGCGGAGGTCAAGCTGAAGATGGGGACTCCCTCGAAGATCAGCGTGCCGTCGGAGATGACGAGCACGAGCTCGGAGTGGTCCGCGAAAAACGGGAGCAGGTCCCTGTGGACCTTTTCGACCGGCGTCCGCACCAGCGGGTGCGTCGGGGGGTAGAGCCCCCGGTTCTTGAGCGAGGTTCCCAGCGCCCGTATAAGGCCCGTGATCAGCAGTTCCTCGTCGCGCCGGTGCAACGATCCCTCCCTCTCAAGCGGTCCGCAAGAGCCGGTCCGCTTCCGCCCTCAGGTATTTTTCCGGTGCCCGCGTCGCCCGTTCGACCGCTTCGCGCACCCTCTCCCCGCTCATTCTTGAGATGCTCCGGAGCGCGTGGGTTTTCATGGCGCGGAATTTTTTCGTCTCGAAGACGGTCGTCGCCCGCAGGATTTCCTCCAGCGCCGCGACCGCCTCGTCGGTGCCGATGGCCCGCAAGGAGTCGATCGCCTCGTGGGCCAGCCGGTAGTTGGGAAAAAGGAACTGCTTCTGGACGGCGCGCCGGTGCAAGGTGAGAACCGCCTCCGGCTCCTTCTTGGAGGACATCGCGGCGGTGGCGGTCAGGGCCACGGTTTCCTCGGGGAAGAAGCAGAGCTCCCCCAGCGCGAGGGTTGCGGAAGGGTGGGACAGCTTCGACAGCGCCTTGATCGCCTCCTTCTTCACGCGGAGGTCCGGGTGCGACAGCACGGTGGCGACGTGCGGCGCAAGGTCCGGCAGCCCCAGGCTTCCGAGAATGGTCACCAGGTTGCGGATCATGAACCACCGGGCGTCGTTCAGGTTTTCGAGTATGGCGGGGACCGCGGGCCTGCCGATCCGGACGACGATCTCCACGATCGATTTCCGGACCAGGAGGTCCTCCTCCTCCGCGAGGGTCTTGAGCAGCGGCTTGACGGCCCGGTCCTCGAATGCCACCAGAACGGTCTCCACTTCCTTCCGGCCCCTTCCGCTCCGGTCCCGGAGCAGATGGACGTAATGGGCCACCAGGTCGTCCGTGGCCATTTCCTTGATCCCGAGGCGCGCGAGGTTCGCGATCTCCGCGTTCTGCCGGGGAGGCCGCTCGATGTGCTCCGCGAAGATCATGAGCGCACGGGATGCATATTCGATCTTCCGATCCATCCGTTCATTGAACAAGGCCCGCGAGAGCGCAATGAGGTGGTCCCGGTACGAGGCGGCGTCGGTCTCCTTCGCGATCCGGGCCAGCAGTTCCTCGATCGTCAGCTCTTCCGGCGCCAGGTTCTCCATGCCCAGCGGCACCTCCTCGTCCCCCCGCACGGCCGCCGCATCCTCGTCGGGGAGGGCCTCCG
>JBLNFH010000259.1:0-2522 GCA_050263475.1 Deltaproteobacteria bacterium | reverse complement strand
GTTCTAGGCAAAGCGGCAGGTATCACGCACCTTTCAACCCCCCGGGGGTCCTCCCCGGGGGGTTTTTTCATCCCGGAATTTCGGATTGACGGGAGCGTTATAATTCCCTTAGATTAGCAGTTTCGATCCGGCAAGGGAGACGAGGCGTTCATGTTCGAGAACCTGACGGAAAAGTTCCAGGGCGTGGTCAAGGCGCTGCGCGGGCAGGGCCGCATCTCGGAGGGGAACATCGAGGGTGCGCTGCGCGAGGTCCGCCTGGCGCTCCTGGAAGCCGACGTCAACTACAACGTGGTCAAGGACGTCACCGCGGCGATCAAGGAGAAGGCGCTGGGCGCCGAGGTCCTGGCCTCCCTTTCTCCCGATCAGCACTTCATCAAGATCGTCCACGCCGAGATGACGAAGATGATGGGCGGGGAAGCGCAGGAGCTGGACCTCGCGCGGCGCCCGCCGGTACCCATCATGCTCGTCGGGCTGCAGGGATCCGGCAAGACCACCTCGTGCGGGAAGCTCGCATTGTTCCTGCAGAAAAAGAAGCGGAGCCCCTTCCTGGTGCCCGCCGACGTCTATCGCCCGGCGGCCATCGAGCAGCTCAAGGTCCTGGGAAGCCAGATCGGCATCCCGGTGTTCGACAGCAACCCGGGAGCGGACCCGGTCGAGATCTGCCGGGAGGCGGTTCGATACGCCGAACGGAACGGGTACGACACCGTCCTGCTCGACACCGCCGGGAGGCTGCACATCGACGAGGAGCTGATGGAGGAGCTGCGCCGGATCAAGGAAGCGGTCGAACCGCCGGAGATCCTCCTCGTGGCCGACGCCATGACGGGGCAGGACGCCGTGAACGTGGCGAAGGCCTTCCACGGGAAGCTTTCCCTTTCCGGGGTCGTCCTCACGAAGATGGACGGCGACGCCCGCGGCGGCGCCGCGCTCTCCATCCGCTCGGTCACCGGCGCCCCGATCAAGTTCGTGGGGGTGGGGGAGAAACTCGACGCGCTCGAGCCGTTCTTCCCCGACCGGATGGCCTCCCGCATCCTGGGGATGGGCGACATCCTCACGCTCGTCGAGAAGGCGCAGGAGACCATCGACGAGAAGGAGGCCCGGGAGCTGGAGCGGAAGCTCCGCAAGAGCCAGTTCACCCTCGAGGATTTCCGGGAGCAGCTGTTGAGGGTCCGGAAGATGGGATCGATGGAAGATCTCCTCGGGATGATTCCCGGCATGGGAGGCAAGCTCAAGGAACTGAAAGGCGCGGCCCCGGACGAAGCGGAGCTCAAGAGGACGCTGGCGATCATCGACTCGATGACCCGGGAGGAAAGGCACAACGTAAAGGTCCTGAACGGCAGCCGCCGCAAGCGGATCGCCCTGGGAAGCGGGACGACGGTCCAGGAGGTCAACCGCCTCCTCAAGAATTTCCAGCAGGCCGAGGCGATGATCCGCCGGTTCTCGCAGGCGGGAGGGCGGAAAGCGGGAAGGAACCTGCCGTTTTTCCGGTAGGATCCATGGTACATTGTTGTTCATCCAACGACGCAGGAGGTTTTCGAGATGGCGGTAAAGATCCGGCTGACGCGGACGGGAAGGAAGAAGCTTGCCTCCTACCGCGTGGTGGTGGCGGACTCCGAGGCTCCCCGGGACGGCAAGTACATCGAAAGGGTCGGCACCTACGAGCCGAGGCAGAACCCTGCCCGCTTCCAGGTGGACGAGCAGCTGATCCTCCGGTGGCTTCGAAAGGGGGCGCAGCCCACGGAGACGATCAAGAGCCTGCTCAAGAAGACGGGCATCTGGAAGAAATACCTCGATGAAAAGCGGGAGAAGCCGGCTGTCGCATAACCGGATCCCTTCGAAGGACCCCCTCCTCGAAGTCGGGCAGGTGGTGGCGGTTCATGGGGCTGCGGGCAGGATCCGGGTGAAGCCGGTCTCCGGCGACCCGTCGGGTTTGCTGGGCGCGCATACATTGAGGATGCGCGGGAAGCCGGACCGGGGCGGGTCGGAGGGCAGCGATTTCGAGGTGGTCGCGGCGCAGCGGTCGGGTGGCTGCGCCGTTTTTGCGTTGAAGGGAGTCGACACCGTGGACGCGGCAAGCGGATGGATCGGGTGCCGCGTGTTCGTGCGCCGCGGGGAGCTTCCCCCCCCGGGAAAAGACGAGTACTTCGTGGCCGATCTCATCGGGTGCGCGGTGGTCGCTTCGGACGGCCTCCTCATCGGCCATGTGGCGGGGGTCGTGAACGGCCCCGCCCACGACTGGCTGGAGATCCGCTGTTCCGGGGGAGGGGAGGCGCTCCTGCCCGTCGTTTCGGAATTCGTCCGGGAAGTGGATGTCGCGGGGCGGCGCATCGTCGCGTCCCCCCCGGAGGGGTGGCTCGATGCGCGTTGACATCCTCACGCTCTTCCCGGGGATCTTCTCCGGCCCGCTCGACCACAGCATCCTCCAGAAGGCCAGGGAAGCCGGGCTCCTGACCATCGAGGTGCACGACCTGAGGGGATTCGCTAAGGGCAAGCACCGCGTGACCGACGAGCCGCCCTTCGGGGGC
>JBLNFH010000258.1:0-4246 GCA_050263475.1 Deltaproteobacteria bacterium | reverse complement strand
ACGTCCCCTTCTGGAAAGTTTTAAGAACGTCCCCGTACCAAGTTTTCGCCAGTGCCTCCCGAGGCGGCGCAGCCGATGAGGGATCCGGCGCATCGACTTCCGCAAGCCGCGCACGGTGTGCGGGCCGGGATTCCCTACCCGACGGTGGGGAGGGCGGCAGCTTCCTTGGAGGCGATCCAGCGGGCGAGGGCGGCGTGCTCGGGGTGCGCCAGCCCGGGGTCGCGCACCAGGAGCTCCGACGCGATTTCCCGGGAGCGGGAGAGCATCCGGGCGTCGCGCACGATGTCGGAGAATACGAGGTCGGGGATCCCCGACTGCCGCACGCCGGCGAAGTCGCCGGGCCCCCGGATCTTCAGGTCCTCTTCGGCGATCCGGAATCCGTCCGTGGTCTTCTCCATCACGGACAGGCGCGCGACGGCGTCCTCCCCCTGGGGGCCCTCGACGAACAGGAAGCAGACGGAGGGGCGGCTTCCCCGCCCAACCCGCCCGCGGAGCTGGTGGAGCTGGGAGAGCCCGAACCGCTCCGCGTGCTCGATCAGCATGACCGTCGCCTCGGGGACATCGATCCCCACCTCCACCACGGTCGTGGAGACCAGGATCCGGACCTCCCCTTCCTGGAACCGGTGCATGACCTCCTCTTTTTCCTCGGCCTTCATCCGCCCGTGCAGCAATCCCACCCCGATCTCCGGGAACGCCTCGCGGACCCGTTCGGCGGTCTTCGTGGCGTCCCGAAGCGTCAGCTTCTCCGACTCCTCGACCAGCGGCAGCACGATGTAGGCCCGCCCCCCTTCGGCCAGCTCCTTGCGCACCCTGGCCCAGGCCGCCCCGCGCCCCCTCTCCGGGACCACCCGGGTCTCGACCGGCGTTCGACCCGGCGGCATCTCGTCGATGACGGAGACGTCGAGGTCGCCGTACAGGGTCATCGCCAGGGTCCGCGGGATCGGCGTGGCGGTCATGACGAGCAGGTGCGGCGCCGTCTTCGCCTTCCCCCGGAGCGCCGCCCGCTGCAGGACGCCGAAGCGGTGCTGTTCGTCCACGATCCCAAGCCCCAACTGCAGGAATTCGACTCCCTCCTGGATGATGGCGTGCGTGCCGATCACGATGTGCGCCTTCCCCTCCCGGACCTGCGCCCGCAGCCCTTCGCGCTGCTTGGCGGCGAGAGAGGACGTCAGCAGGACGATCCGGACCGGGAGGTCGCGGCACAGGGTCAGGAACCGCGCGTAATGCTGCTCCGCCAGGATCTCGGTGGGCGCCATGAGCGCCGCCTGCGCCCCCTTCCTCCACGCTACCAGCGCCGCGATCCAGGCGACGATGGTCTTTCCGCTCCCCACGTCCCCCTGCAGGAGCCGGTGCATCGGGTGGGGCCGGGACAGGTCCTTCAGGATTTCGTTCACGACCCTCCGCTGGGCGCCGGTGAGCGCGAAGGGAAGCCGGCGCTTGATCTCGTCGACGATCTCCTTGTCCCAGTGCAGGGGGAGGGCCGCCTCCTTCATCACCCCGGCCCGCCGGCGGGCCAGCTCCCACTGGATGTAGAAAAGCTCCCCGAAGATGAGCCGCTGCTGCGCGGGAGAGGAAAAGGAAAGCAGCGTCGCTGCGTCGGCGTCGGCGGGGGGAAAGTGCAGGCCCGAGAGGGATTCGTGGATCTGCGGGACGCGCGCCTCGTCGAGCATCCAGCGCGGGAAGAACTCCTTGACGCTCGACGCATGATTCCGGATCACTTCCCACTGGATCCTGCGGAGGACGCGCGGGGGGACACCTTCCACCTCCGGGTACACGGGCACGATCCGCCCGACGTGGATCGGGTCGTGCTCCTCCGCCGCTCCCAGGATCTCGGGGTGGTGCATTTCCGGGTGGAACTGGAAGACCCGGACCGTCCCGCAGAGAAGGACGGACTCCCCGACCTTGAATCTCTCCTTGAGCGACGGGTGGAAATGGAACCACTTGGCGGACAGCCTGCCGGTGCCGTCGGAGAGGACCACCTCGAACACCCGCGGTCCTCCGAACCCTTTCTGCCCTCCCTGGATCCCCACGACCGTCCCCTTCACCGGAACGGTCATTCCCGGCTTGAGCGCGCGCAGCGGCAGGACGTGGCGCCGGTCCTCGTACCCTCTCGGGAAGAAGAAGAGGGCGTCCTGCGTCGTGCGGATCCCGCGGGCCGCCAGCCGTTCCGCAAGCCGGGGCCCCACGCCCTTGACGAACTGGATGGAGAGGGGCTCCGTCACCTTCGTCAACGCCCGTGATACTCTTGCAGGCTGCGCACGGAAAGGTCTTCCTGGATGAGGTGGGAGATGGCGTACGCCACCGCCCGCGCCGCGGCCAGGGTCGTGAAGTACGGGATGTTGTAGACCAGGGCCGTGCGGCGGATGTAGAACGAATCGGCCTTGGACTGCGCCCCGAGCGGGGTGTTGATCACCAGGTCGATCTCCCCGTTCTTGATCAGGTCCGCGACGTGGGGCCGCCCCTCGGTGACCTTGAGGACCGTTTCCACGGGGATGTCGTTCCGGGAAAGGAATCGCGCCGTACCGCCCGTCGCGACGATCCGGAACCCCTCTTCGTGCAGCATCCGGGCCGCGGGCAGGACCCCGTTCTTGTCCTCGTCCCGAACGCTGATGAAGACCTTCCCCTCCTTCGGGAGCATCATCCCGGCGGCGATCTGCGCCTTCGCGAACGCTTTCCCGAAGTTGACGTCGATCCCCATCACCTCGCCGGTGGACTTCATCTCGGGTCCCAGGATCGTGTCCACGTCCGGAAACTTGATGAACGGGAACACCGCCTCCTTGACGCAGACGTGCCGGGGATGCACGTCCTCCTCGAATCCCAGGTCGGCAAGCTTCCTGCCGCCCATGACCTTCGCCGCGAGCTTGGCCAGCGGCACCCCGATCGCCTTGCTGACGAACGGGATCGTGCGCGAGGCGCGCGGGTTCACTTCCAGGATGAAGATCTCCCCCCGCTGGATGGCGAACTGCACGTTCATCAGCCCGACCGCGCGAAGCTCCCTGGCCAGCGCCTTCGTCTGCCGCGCGATCTCCTTTGCCGTTTCCCCCGGGATGGAGTGCGGCGGAAGCGAGCAGGCGGAATCCCCCGAATGGACCCCCGCCTCCTCGATGTGCTCCATGATCCCGCCGATGACCACGGTCTGCCCGTCGGCGATCGCATCGACGTCGATCTCGATCGCCTCCTCCAGGAACTTGTCGATCAGGACCGGGCGCTCCTCGGACGCCTGCACCGCGTGGGTCAGGTACTTGCGCAGCCCCTCCTCGTCGTGGACGATTTCCATTGCGCGGCCGCCCAGGACGTACGAAGGGCGCAGGAGCACCGGATACCCGATCCGCGTTGCGATCCCCACCGCTTCCTGCGTGGAGCGGGCGATCCCGCTCGGTGGCTGCCGGAGTTGGAGCAGGTCGAGCAGCTCCTTGAACCGCTCCCGGTCCTCCGCCCGGTCGATGCTGTCCGGCGAGGTCCCCAGGATCGGCACCCCCTCCTTTTCGAGGGGAACCGCGAGCTTGAGCGGCGTCTGCCCCCCGAACTGGACGATGACCCCTTCCGGGTTCTCCTTCTCGATGATGGCCAGGACGTCCTCCTTGGTGAGCGGTTCGAAGTAGAGCCGGTCGGAGGTGTCGTAGTCGGTGGAAACGGTCTCGGGGTTGCAGTTGACCATGATCGTCTCGAAACCCTCCTCCCGCAGCGCGAAGGATCCGTGCACGCAGCAGTAATCGAACTCGATCCCCTGGCCGATCCGGTTGGGTCCCCCTCCCAGGATGACGATCTTCCTCCTGCCGGTGGGCCGCGCCTCGTCCTCCGCATCGTAGGTGGAATAGAGGTAGGGCGTGTGGGCCTCGAACTCCGCCCCGCAGGTGTCCACCCGCTTGAAGGCAGGTGTGAGACCCATGCGGCGACGGAGCCCCCGGACCGCATCCTCCCCAATCCCCAGGAGTTTCCCCAGGCGCCGGTCGGAAAATCCCATCGACTTGGCCTGCGCCAGCAGCGACGCCGATGCCGGGGCGGAGTCCGACCCGGCGGCGGCCGCGCGGAGATCGGGGGCGCATGCGCGCAGCCCGCATTCCGCCTCGATGATCTGCCGGATGTTTTCCAGGAACCAGAGATCGATCCCCGTGACCTGGCCGATCTCCTCGATCTTCCATCCGTTCCGGAGCGCTTCCCCGATGTAGAGGAGCCGCTGCGAATTCGGCCGGCGCAGCATCTCCTCGATGCGTTTTTCCCGGGAAGAAGCGCTCGATGCGCCGTC
>JBLNFH010000257.1:0-2681 GCA_050263475.1 Deltaproteobacteria bacterium | reverse complement strand
GTGGCCACCCTGGATTCCAGGGTCCCGCTGGGCTATTCGGCGGGAGGGTTCCGCGACTTCACCCGGATCGCGTCCAGCAATCCGGAGATGTGGAAGGACATCGTCCTGCAGAACCGCGGGGAGGTCCTTCGAGCGATCGGGCACTACCGGAAGAATCTCGCCCTCCTCGAAGGGCTCATCCGCCGGAAGGACGCCGGCGGCCTGCTGGCCTACTTCCGCAAGGCGAAAACCACCAGGGACGGGTTGTAAGCCGATGACGAGGCGGGTGAAAATCGCGGGGTCGGTCCGGGTCCCGGGGGACAAGTCGATCAGCCACCGGGCGGTGATGCTGGCCCTGCTCGCGGAGGGGGAAAGCCGCATCCGGGGGTTCCTTTCCGCCGAGGACACGCTCTCCACCGTGACCATGGTGCAGGCGCTGGGCGCCGAGGTCCGCGAGGTCTCGCCGACGGAGCTGCGCATCGCGGGGAGGGGACTGCGCGGGCTCTCCGAGCCCGAGGACGTGATCGACGCCGGGAACTCCGGCACCACCATGCGGATCGGGGCGGGGATCCTTGCCGCCCAGCCGTTTCTTTCGATCGTCACGGGGGACCGCTACCTGCGCCGCCGCCCGATGAAGCGGATCGTGGAGCCGCTGTCCCGCATGGGGGCGTCGATCTCCGGCCGGAAAGGGGACACGCTGCCGCCGCTCTGCATCCGGGGAGGAAAGCTTGCCGGCATGCGGTACGAGATGCCCGTGGCCTCCGCGCAGGTCAAATCGGCCATCCTGCTCGCGGGGCTGTACGCCTCGGGAGAGACCTCCGTCGTCGAGCCCCTCCCGTCCCGCGACCACACCGAGCGGATGCTCACGTCGATGGGCGTGAAGGTCGAACGGCGGGAGAGGGAGGTGGCGGTGCGGACCGCGGTGCGGCTCCGTCCGTTGTCGATCGACGTGCCCGCCGACATCTCCTCGGCCGCGTTCTTCATGGTGCTTGCGGCCTGCGTGCCGGGGGCGGAACTGCGCATCTCCGGCGTCGGCGTGAACCCGCTGCGGACCGGCGTCGTTTCCGTATTGCGGCGGATGGGGGCCGATATCCGGCTGGAGACCTTGCGGGAGGAAGGCGGGGAGCCGGTGGCCGACATCCTGGTCCGCGGGGCGGATCTCCACGGGACGGAAGTCTCGCCGCACGAGATCCCCGCGCTGATCGACGAGGTCCCGGTCCTGTGCGTGGCGGCCGCCCTCGCCGGGGGCCGCACCGTCATCCGGGGGGCGGGGGAGCTGCGCGTCAAGGAGTCCGACCGCATCGGGGCGATGGCGGCCGCGCTCTCCGTGCTGGGGGTAATCTGCGAGGAGCTCCCGGACGGCATCCGGATCGAAGGCCCCGCGGTGATCCGCCCCGGGATCCGCTGCGACAGCCTGGGTGACCACCGGATCGCGATGTCGCTCCAGGTGCTCTCCGCGGCCGCGGGCGTTCCGGTGGAGGTCACGGACACCGAATGCATCGACACTTCCTTCCCCGGGTTCCGGGGGGCGCTGGAGGAGGTGCTGGCGTGAGGGAACGGCCGATTCTCACCATCGACGGGCCTTCCGGCGCGGGGAAGACGACCGTGTCCCGGCGGCTGGCGGAGCGCGCCGCCCTCACGCGGCTGGACACCGGGGCGATGTACCGCGCCTGCGCCCTGGCCGCGCAGCGGGCGGGGATCCCCTGGTCCGACGCCGCGGGGCTGGGCCGCCTGTGCGCGGGGCTCCCGCTGGAGTTCCGGCGCACCGACGGGGGGGAGCTTGCCATCGTTCTCTCCGGGGAGGACATCGGGGAGGCGATCCGGACCCCCGAAATCAGCATGGGGGCATCAGAGGTTTCGGCGCACCGGCAGGTCCGCGAGGCGATGGTGGCGCTGCAGCGGAAAATGGGGGAGCGGGGCGGGGTGGTCCTGGAGGGGCGGGACACCGGGACCGTGGTCTTCCCGGACGCGGAGGCCAAGTTTTTCCTGGATGCCCACGCCGTCGTCCGGGCGATGCGGCGCTTCCGGGAGTGGGGAGCCGGGCGGAAGCCGTTCGAAGAGGTGCTGCGCGAGGTGCTCCTCCGGGACATCCAGGACAGCACGCGGGAGCATTCGCCGTTGCGGATGGCGGAAGGGGCGATCTACATCGACACCACGACGCATTCCGTGGAGGAGGTCGTGGAGGAAATGCTGCTGCGGCTTCCGGAAAGCGTGCGGAGGGCAACGTCCCCGTGAAACGCATCCTCATCGCACGAAGCGCGGGATTCTGCTTCGGCGTGAAACGGGCCATCTCCATCGCCAACGAAACCGCGGGGAAGGCGGCCGGCGGCGCGGATCCGAAGAACCTCCCGATCCACTCGCTGGGCCCCCTGATCCACAACCCCCAGGCGGTGGAGGAGCTGGAGAAGAAGGGGGTGCACGTGGTGGAGTCGGTGGACGACATCCCGTGCGGGAAGGTCATCGTCCGCTCCCACGGGATCACCCGCCGCGACGCGGAGGCGCTGGCCGGCAGGGAGGTGCAGATCATCGACGCCACCTGCCCGTTCGTCAAGAAAGCCCAGGAGTACGCTCTTCAGCTGAGCCGCGAAGGGTACGCGGTGACCGTCGTGGGGGACGCCAATCACCCCGAGGTGAAAAGCATCATCAGCTATATCGAGGCCGGGGTGCCCATCTTCACCTCCCTGGCCAACCTCCGGGAAGCG
>JBLNFH010000256.1:0-4368 GCA_050263475.1 Deltaproteobacteria bacterium | reverse complement strand
GGTTCGGTGGGGCCGTAGTGCGGCAGTGCGGACCGGCGCCGACGGTGTTCCCGGTCGATCAGCTGGGAACCCTCCGCCCGGAGGACGAGTCCATCCTCGGGGAAAACCGCACGTTCTTCGCCATCCGGTTCGATCTTTCCCCCGGCTCCCAGATGTACGCCGTCCTCACGATGCGCGGCACTCCCGGGATCGACGTTCTGGACAGCCCGTTCCTCAACTTCTTCTACCGCCAGGCGCGGTTCGCCCTGCTGAACGCCGAGCGGAGCGTCCAGACCCAGAACCTGATCTACATCGACGATCTCACGAAGCTGTACAACAGCCGCTACCTGAACGTCGTGCTCGACCGGGAGTTGAAGCGGTCCGAGCGGTACCGCAATTTTTTCTCGGTGCTGTTCATGGACGTGGACTTCTTCAAGCGCGTGAACGACGCCTACGGCCACCTGGTGGGCAGCCGGGTCCTGGTGGAGGTCGGGGCGGTCCTGCGCTCCTGCGTGCGCGAGACGGACACGGTCGTGCGATACGGCGGGGATGAATTCGTCGTCCTGCTCGTGGAGACGAACTCCGAGGATGCGCTGCTCGTCGCCGAGCGGATGCGCAAGATGATCGAATGCAAGACGTTCGGACAGGATTTCGGCCTTTCCATCCGCCTCACGATCTCGATCGGGATCGCGGCGTTCCCGGAGCACGCGTCCTCCAAGCAGCACCTTCTCAGCATGGCCGACCAGGCGATGTACCGCGGGAAAGACTCGACCCGCAACGTCGTCTACCTCGCGACCCCCCAGAACGTGTCATGATCATATCCTCCGTGCGGGGGATGAAGGACCTCCTTCCCCCCGAGTCGGAAAGGTGGTCCGCCCTCGAATCCTCCTTTCTGGCGAAAGCGTCTTCCTACGGGTTTCTCGAGATCCGGACCCCCATCCTGGAGAGAACGGAACTGTTCGCCCGGGCCGTCGGGGAGTCTACCGACATCGTGGAGAAGGAGATGTATTCCTTCACCGACCGATCGGGGGAGCACCTCACGATGCGGCCGGAAGGGACCGCGCCGGTGGTCCGCGCGCTTCTCGCGCACCGGGCCGAGCTCGGGGAGTGGCCCGTGCGCCTTTGCTACGCGGGCCCGATGTTCCGGCACGAGCGGCCCCAGAAAGGGCGACTCCGCCAGTTCCACCAGCTCGGCGCCGAGTTGTTCGGCACCGACTCCCCGTACGCCGACGTCGAGGTGCTCGCCTTCCTTTCCGGATTCCTCGCGGAGGCGGGGCTCGCCGCGGTTTCCCTGGAGCTCAATTCGCTCGGGGACGAGGAGTGCCGTCCGCGGTACCATCGGGAGCTGTCCGATTTCCTCGCCTCCCGGGAGGACCTCCTCTGCGAGGATTGCCGGCGGCGCCGCGCCCGCAACCCGCTCCGGGTCCTGGACTGCAAGTCCGAGCATTGCATGCAGGCGACCCGGGACGCGCCCTCGATCCTGGATTCCCTCTGCGATCCGTGCCGGCGCCATTTCGAGTCGGTGGAAAAGGGGCTGGCGGCGGTCGGGATCCCGTATGCGCGCAATCCCCGGATGGTCCGCGGGCTCGACTACTACAGGAGGACGACGTTCGAATTCGTCATCCCGGGGATGGGAGCCCAGAACACGGTCGCCGCGGGAGGGCGGTACGACGGGCTGGCCGAGATGATCGGGGGAAAGGACCCGGTTCCCGCCATCGGCTTCGCCATCGGCGTGGAGCGCCTGCGGATGCTGCTGGGGGAAGGGAAGGGCGGCGGGCCCGCCGTGGAGGTTTTTTTCGTCGCATCGGATCCCCGGTTTCTCGACGAGGCGTTCCGGTGGAAGATGGAGATGGCCGGGAAGGGGATCCGCGCCGACATGGACTTCGAGGGGCGCAGCGTCAAGGCGCAGTTCCGGCGCGCGGACCGGTCGGGCGCAAAGGTCGTCGTCGTCTTCGGCGAGGCGGAGGATGCCCGCGGGGCGGTCGTCGTCAGGGACATGGCGGCGGGATCCCAGGAAGAGGTTTCCAAGGACGAAGCGATGCGCAGGCTCATCGGCCTGAAAAAGGAGGAGTGACCGTGGACCCGTTTCTTCCGGAGCATAAGCGGACCTTGTACTGCGGGCAGGTGCGCGCGGAGCACGTGGGGAAGGAGGTCGTCCTGTGCGGATGGGTCCATCGCCGCCGGGACCACGGCGGCCTCGTGTTCGTCGACCTGCGGGACCGGGAGGGGCTGGTCCAGGTGGTGTTCCACCCCGGGGAATCGCAGGAGGCGCACGCGAAGGCCGATTCGCTCCGGGTGGAATACGTCCTCTCCGTGCGCGGCACGGTGCGGAGGCGGCCGAAGGGGACGGAAAACCCGAACCTTCCCACGGGGGAAGTCGAGGTGGCGGCGGCCTCGATGGCGGTCCTGAACGAGTCCAAGCCGATCCCGTTCGCCCTCGAGGAGGACACGGACGTCGCCGAGAACGTGCGGCTGAAATACCGGTACCTGGACCTGCGCCGCCCCTCGATCCAGGCCATGTTCCGGTCGCGCGCGCTCCTGGCGCGGTCCGTCCGGGAATACTTCTTCGAGAACGGATTCCTCGAGATCGAAACGCCGGTCTTGACGAAGAGCACGCCGGAAGGGGCGCGGGACTACCTCGTCCCCTCGCGCGTCAACCCCGGCATGTTCTTCGCCCTCCCGCAGTCCCCGCAGCTGTTCAAGCAGATCCTGATGATCTCCGGGTACGACCGTTACGCGCAGATCGTGAAATGCTTCCGGGACGAGGACCTGCGCGCCGACCGCCAGCCCGAGTTCACGCAGATCGACGTGGAGATGTCGTTCGTCGACCGGGAGGATGTATTCCGGATGATGGAAGGGCTGATGTCCAGGATCTTCCGGGATGTCCTGGGCGTGTCGATCCCCCTGCCGGTTCCGCGGATGAGCTACCGGGAAGCGATGGACCGCTTCGGCGTCGACAAGCCGGACACCCGCTTCGGCATGGAAATCTCCGATTACACGGCCCTGCTCAAGGACACCGGGTTCCGGGTGTTCGCGGAGGTGGCCGCCAAGGGAGGCGTGATCCGGGGGATCACGGTCCCGGGCATGGCGGAAGCCAGCCGCTCCGAGCTGGCGGCGCTGGAGGAGGTGGCCAAGATCGGCGGCGCGCGGGGCCTTTCCTCGTGGAAGGTCACCCCGCAGGGATTGTCTTCTTCCCTTGCGAAGCACTATACGCCCGGGCAGCAGGAAGGCCTCCTTTCACGGAGCGGCGCAAAACCGGGGGACCTGATCCTCATGGTGGCCGATGAGCTGCCCACGGCGTGCGACTCCCTGGGCCGGCTGCGGCTGCACCTGGGCGAGAAGCTCGACCTCATCGACAAGACCCGCTACGACTTCCTGTGGGTCGTCGATTTTCCGCTGCTGGAGTGGGACAAGGAGGAGAAGCGGTACGCGGCGATGCACCATCCCTTCACCGCCCCGCTGGACGAGGACCTGGAGCTGTTGGACCGGGACCCGGGAAAGGTCCGCGCCAAGGCCTACGACATGGTGCTGAACGGTTCCGAGATCGGCGGAGGGAGCATCCGTATCCACCGGCAGGACGTCCAGTCGAAGATGTTCCGGCTGCTGAACATCGGGCCGGAGGAGGCGAAGATGAAGTTCGGCTTCCTGCTCGAGGCCCTGGAATTCGGGGCGCCCCCGCACGGCGGGATCGCCTTCGGCCTCGACCGGCTGGCGATGATCCTGTCGGGAGCCCGATCGCTGCGGGACGTGATCGCCTTCCCCAAAACGCAGAAGGCCACGTGCCTCATGACCGACGCCCCCTCGCAGGTGGACGCCCGTCAGCTGCGGGAGCTTCACATCCGGGTCACGGCTCCCGACAGGAAACCGGGGTAGCCCTCACCCCCCGCTTTCGAGGCACCGGAACCGGACGCCCAGGCTCGCCGCGAGCCTTCGCTGTTCCAGGAGTTCGTTCGCCGCGCGCTCGGCCTTGTCGAATTCCCGGTGCACCCACTCCGGCGGATAGTGGGTCTCGCGGACTTCGTGGCGCGCATGCTCGAGCTCGACCTTTGCCCGCGCCAGCTCCCGGGGCGAGCAGCGCCTGGCGCCCAGCCGCTCGGCCTCGGCGATCTTGGCCGCGATCTCCTCCGAACGGTCGTTGAAGCTCTTGGTCACCTGTCCCGCGGCGCAGCCGGATACCGCGACCGCCAGGAGAACGAGCAACGACAGGAAAGAGCGATTCCGGTTTTTCATTTCCCGCCTCCCCCCGCCTTCTCCATCGCCTCGAAGGAGTATTTTTCGGATTCCGCAGCGAACAGCGCTACGCCGATCTTGTCCCCGGAAGCCAATTCCTCCAGCGCGAGCTTCAGGAATTCCTCCGCCGTGTAGAACTCGTAGGGGGCGGACCGTTCC
>JBLNFH010000255.1:0-4337 GCA_050263475.1 Deltaproteobacteria bacterium | reverse complement strand
ACCTGATTATAAAATCTATCTTACGGGCAATCCACCCGCAAGTGAATTGTCACTCAAGTACCGCCCCTTGCTTCTACGGGTCCGGGTAACCCGTCAGGGAAACCAGGCATGAATAAATCCGGGCACCCCTGTTGGAGTGCCCGGATGGGTCGTAACCGGGGGGAGAACGATGTTTCGGAAGGATTCCCGCTTATTTCTTCCCGCTCTTCTTGAGGACGTGGCACATCTCGGTGCAGCCTGTCAGGTTCTTCACCCCGCTGCCCACGTCTTCCTTGTGGCATTTGAGGCAAGCTCGATGGTATGCGGTCTTGAGACCGACCGTTCCCGGCTTGTCGGTCGGGGCGTGGCACTCCCCGCAGGGCTTGAACATGGCGGTGTTGACGTTCTTTTTGAATGCGGCGGAGTCGATCTGATGGCATCCGATGCAGTTTTTGACCTGCACCTCCCCGTGCTGATGGTGGCAGACGGCGCATCCCCCGGCCGCCTCCACGTGGCTCGAATGGTTGAACGGAACCGGTTCGTACACCTTGGACAGGCTGCCCAGGGAGAGCTCCTTCGGGAGGTTCTCTCCTGCGGCCGATACGACTGCGGCGGAGACCCCGATGCCGAGGATGAGTGCAACCACGATGACCAGCGCTTTTTTCAAGGTTCCGGCCTCCTTTCGAAAAGGGTGCGGCAACAACCGAAGCATATCGAAATCTATCGATTCGTTCAAGCAGACAGCGGCCTCCGCAAGGCCTATAATCGGATCACGTTCTCGAATCGGATCGCAACCCGGGAGCACCCCGCCGGGGCGAAAGGAGATGCGGCCATGGAAGTCGTGCGGACGATCCGGAAAGTGTGGCGGGCCAGGCCGACGATCGAGGGGGCCGGCGTCCATCTCAAGCGGGCCTTCGGCTACCAGGAGGTTCCCCAGCTCGATCCCTTCCTGCTCCTGGACGACTTCCGCTCGGGGGATCCCTCGAAGTACCTCCCCGGTTTCCCGTGGCATCCGCACCGGGGGATCGAGACGATCACCTACGTCCTCCAGGGGAACGTGGAGCATGGAGACAGCATGGGCAACAAGGGGGACATCGCCGCCGGCGACGTCCAGTGGATGACCGCGGGGAGCGGCATCATCCACCAGGAGATGCCGAAGGGCGACGCGAAGGGCCGCATGGGGGGATTTCAGCTATGGGCCAATCTGCCCGCCTCCAACAAGATGATGGACCCGCGCTACCGGGAAGTGAAGCGCAGCCAGATCCCGGAGGTGTCCCTCGAGGGCGGCGCGAAGGTGAAGATCATTTCCGGGCGGGTGAACGGCGTGCAGGGGCCGGTCACCGACATCGTCACCGACCCCGAGTACATGGACGTCTTCGTCCCGAAGGGGGCGATGTTCACCCATACGATCAGGAGGGGGCATACGGCCTTCGCCTACGTCACCTCCGGGAGCGCCTACTTCGACCCGGGACGGGACCCTTACGCCCGCGACGAGGTGGGGGGCAATTATTTCGACATGGACCGGCAGTGCGCGTGCCCTTCGGAATCCCTCGTCCTCTACGGCGACGGCGACGCGATTTCCGTGACTGCCGAGAACGAACCGGTCCGCTTCCTCCTCGTTTCGGGGAAGCCGATCGGCGAGCCGGTGGCCTGGTATGGACCGATCGTCATGAATACCGCACAGGAGCTCCGGGTCGCCTTCGACGAGTACCAAAAAGGGACCTTTATCAAGCACCGGTAAGGGTTCCTTCCGCTGGCCGGGAAAGCCCCGCAGGGAGCCTGCGGTAACCCGCAGGCTCCCCGGGGTTTTTGGTGAATTGAAGGGTCAGGCAGCGAGACGAAGTTTCGGTGCTTCCGCGTAGGTGGTCGTCTCGGACTCCGGGATGGGCCACTCCGCCCAGCTGAGCTTCCTGCCATTCTTTTCCTCTTCCGCCATGTAGCCGAAGAAGACCGCGCCAACCGTAAAGAGGAGCGCGGCGACTGCGCCCAGAAAAACAAGGGCAGGTCCCGCCGTCTCGATGTTCAGAAGGAGTTCTTCCATGATCGTCACCCCCTTTCTTCTGACCCTACGATAGCAGAGGGGGGAATTATGGTTGTGCGAGGTTTAACAATTTTGAAAATAATTCCCGGGCGGGTTTTATTCCGGTTTATGGGATCTCCGGTACGGTGGTCGCGATATCGTCTCCGGAGAGTGCCTCGGCGAGGAACGTTTTCAGGGCGTGCTTCTCCCCGCCGGTCAATCCCAGCGGTGAAAGCGCACGGTTGCCCTCCCCCCCTCCCCGGTTGAAGAATTCGATCACGTCCTCGAGGGTCGCAAGCATCCCGTTGTGCATGTAGGGGGCGGTCTTCGCAATCTCCCGCAGCGTGGGGGTGCGGAACGCCTTCCAGTCTTTCCTGTCCTTGGTGACGAGATAGCGGCCGGGGTCTTCCTCGAGGGTGCGGTACTCCTCGTAATGCGAGATCTTCGCCACGAACCGCCGCGTGGCCGCGATCCGGGGATCCTTCCGGTCCTGCGGGTTCTCGGGGACGTTGAGCGCGTGGTACCCGCCGTCCGACAGGAGGGCGCCAAAGTGGCAGCCGGCGCACTTCCCCTTTCCGGTGAAGACCTCGTATCCCCACCGTGCCTCCGCGGACAGCGCCGTATGGTCTCCCTCGAGGAACCGGTCCAGCGGCGCATGGGAGGAGACCAGGGTGCGCTCGAACGAAGCGACCGCCATCGCGATCCGCTCCCGCGTCGGCTCGCCCCCGAAGACCTTTTGGAACGCCGCGACATACTCCGGGACGATGCGGATTTTCTCCTCCAGGAAATCGAGGTTCAGGTTCATCTCGAAGGAGGACATGACCGGGAACAGCGCCTGCTCCTCCAGGGACGTGGCCCGCCCGTCGTGAAACAGGCTCGCGGCATAGGCCGCGTTGATGAGGGTGGGTGCGTTTCTCCAGTTCCGCGTCGTGGGGTAGCTCTGGGAGATATCCTGGCCGTCGGTGTACGCCTGGTCCGGGACGTGGCAGGAGGCGCAGCTCATGGTCCCGTCGCCGGAAAGGCGCCGGTCGAAGAAGAGCTGCTTGCCGAGCAGGATCTTCCCGGGCGACTGCGGGTTGCCTGCCGGGACGGGGGGAGGGGGAAGCGGGGCGAGGCTTCCCGCCGATGCGGGAAACGCGAAAAGGAGGCAGGCAAGCGCCGCACCGGTGCAGAACATGACCGCACTGCGGGTTCTATCTGGCCGCGGCAAGCTCTTCCTCGACGATCCGCCGGAAATATTCATAGGGGCGCTCCCCGACGACCCTTCTCCCGTTGATGAAGACGGTGGGGGTGCTGTAGATGCCCAGGGAGAGGGCGAGCTGCCGGTCCCGCTCGATGGTCCCGGAGTGCATCTTGCCGTCCAGGGATCCGGTGAATTTCTTCACGTTCAAACCGAGTTCCCTGGCGAACTGCAGGAGACTGTCCCGGTCCAGCCGGGGGGAGTTCCGCAGCAAAAGGTGGTGCATCTCCCAGAACTTTCCCTGGTCCCCGGCGGACAGGGCCGCCTCGGAGGCCATTTTGGAGAAGTCGCGATACGGGTAGGGGAAATGCTTGACGACGAGCCGGATCTTTCCCCGGTACTCCTTCATCAGCTGGTCGACGGTCGGACCGACCGCCTTGCAGTGGGGTCACTGGTAGTCGATGAATTCGACGAGGGTGACGGGCGCCCCCGGGGGCCCGAGGACGGGGGAATCGCCCACCGGAACCGTATACCGCGGTTCCGCGGTGTGCGCGGAAACGGCCGCAAGAAGCAGCAGGAGCGGAAACAGCCTTATCGCGGCGGCGATCACGCCTTGCTTAGCCCTGGTCCTTGCCGGATTCCGGTTTTCCGGGCTCGGCGGCCGAGGCGTTGAGCTCTTCCCGGAAGCGGTAGTAGTCCTCCGGCGTATTGATGTTCAGGAACGATTGGTAGGATGGATCGAACCGGGCAATCTCTTCGTGGCGGATCTTCCGGATTCTCACCCGGTCGAAAAAGGAGGCGATCCTCCCCTTGCCCGCCTGGAGGGTATCCTCCATGGCCGGCAGGCTGTTCTTCCCGTAGATGGCGTGCAGCGGCTCGAGCCCTTTCCCGGTTTCGGGAATGACCACGTCGCTTCCGTCCGCAAGCGATGCGATGTGCCGGATCAGGCCGGGGTTCAGGTACGGCATGTCGCAGCCGACGGCGAACACGTACGGGGTCAAGCTGTGCCGCAGGCCGGAGTGGATCCCCGACAGCGCGCCCATCCCGGCGATCAAGTCCGGCACCTTCCGGCAGGGGAGGAAATCGAACAGTTCCGGGGTGTTGGTGACGACCAGCACCTCCCGGAACAGGGACGCCATCTGCCGGTGGATCGCATCG
>JBLNFH010000254.1:0-3473 GCA_050263475.1 Deltaproteobacteria bacterium | reverse complement strand
GTAATAATCGTAATAGAAGGATTTTAAAGCAATATTTCCGTCCGATGTTCCAATCCCAAATCGTAAACCCCGCACCACCACCGCCGTCTTCGCCGGGCAAAGGCGGATCTTCTCACCATGTCGGCGATCGATGCGGACGGCAGGCCCGTGGAGGTCCCGCGGCTGGTCCTCGAGACCGACGAGGACCGGCGCAGGAATCATGCGGCCACCCTGCGCGTCCAGGAGCGGAGAAAAGGCAAGTAATCCCGACCTGCCTGTCGTCTGCCGCCCCTGCGCCGCACGGACGACCGGAGATCCCGCGTTCATCCAGCCGTCCCCTCCTCCCGGGAGTTTCTCCATAAAACGCTCCTCCCTTGTTTTCTTTCCGCCGGATTGGTTTACGATAACAAGGAATGGCATTCCGTTATCCAAGAGCCGAAGAAACCTGGAGGCGACTGGCGAAAGGCGAACTCTCCCGGGAGATGCTGCGCCTGCGGTCCCGGATCCTCGAACGGATCCGCGCCTATTTTCGCGCGCGGGGGTTCCTCGAGGTCGATCCGCCGATCGCCGTCCCGTACCCCAATATCGACCCGAACGTCTATCCCGTGACCGTTTCGGATGCGGCGGGGCGGGTGTCGCGGCGGTTCCTCCATACTTCCCCGGAGCTTTCGATGAAAAAGCTCCTCGCGGCGGGCTCCGGAAACATCTTCTACCTGGGGAAGGTGTTCCGGGACGGGGAAGGCTCCCCCCTCCACCATCCCGAGTTCACGATGCTGGAATGGTACCGGGTCGGGGAACCTGCGGAAGCCGTGATGCGGGATGTCGAGGACCTGGCGCGGGATCTGGCGCGGGAGATCCACGGGCGGGAGGAAATCCGGCGGGGAGACGCCGCCGTTTCCCTCGCGGGACCGTGGACCCGGTGGGAGCTGTCGGACGCCTTCGACGCCCTCCTCGGAGCCTCAATGGATGTGGAGGCCTCCCTGCGGGCGGCCCTCGCGGGGAAAGGCCTGCGGCCGGGTGCATCGGAAGCCTGGGAAGATCTTTTCTTCCGCGCCTGCGTGGACGTTATCGAGCCGGCCTTGCGGGAAACGGGGCCGGTCTTCCTCACCGGATTCCCTTCCGCGCTCGCGGCGATGGCGAAGCGGCGCAAGGGGCGCGAAGGGACCTGCGAGCGGTTCGAGGGGTATCTCTGCGGCGTGGAGCTCGTCAACGGATACGAGGAGCTGACCGACCCGCGCGAGCAGGAAGCGCGCCTCCGGCAACTGTCCGCGCGGCACGAGCATCGGACGGGAATCGAGCTTCCGGTCGATCCCGGTTTCCTCGAGGCGCTCCGCATGGGGCTGCCGCCCTGCTCGGGAGCCGCCCTCGGAGTCGACCGACTGGCGATGCTGCTGCTGGAGAAGGAAACCATCGAGGACGTCACCCTGCGATGAACAGCCCCTCGGTCCTGCTGTTCCTGCTCTCCTTCGGCCACATGTGCACGGACATCGTGCAGGGGGCGCTTCCCGCGCTCCTGCCGTACCTCAAGGACCGGTTTTCCCTTTCTTATACGGTGACGGGGGCGCTGCTGCTCGCCGCCCACCTGACCTCCTCGGTGATCCAGCCGCTGTTCGGGTACGTGACGGACCGCAAGCCGTTTCCGGTCCTCCTGGCGGTGGGATGCCTGGTCTCGGGCGCAGGCATCGCGCTCGTGCCGTTCTCCCCCGGGTTCGCGTGGCTCGTTGCATTCGTCATGTTCACCGGGCTGGGAACCGCCGCCTTTCACCCGGAGGGGTTCAAGGCGACCGCCTGCATCGCCTCCGTGAAGCGGGCGACGGGGATGTCCCTGTTTTCCGTGGGGGGGAACCTGGGGTTCTCCATCGGCGCTCCCGCCGCCATCTTCCTGGTCTCCCGGTACGGCCTGCACGGCGCCGCCTGGCTCGTGGTCCCCGCCGCGTTGGCAGGGGCGCTATTCCTGCCCGCGCTGCCGCACATCCGCCGGCGGATCGCGCAGGTCGCCGAACGCCCCGCGCCTCCGGGCCGCAACGGTGTGGAGCGTCCCCTGTACGCGGTTTCCCTCATCGTGCTGATCGTCGTCTTCCGATCCTGGACGCAGCTGGGCCTGGCCACCTACATTCCGTTCCTCTACCGCGCCGAACTGTCGGACAACCCCGACTTCGTCGCGATGCTGCTCTTCCTGTTCCTGGGCGCGGGGACGATCGGCACGCTCGCCGGGGGCCCCCTGGCCGACCGGATCGGGCACCGGAAGATGCTGTTCGCCTCGATGGCCCTCCAGGTCCCCCTCATCCACCTGTTCCTCATCTCGAAAGGATGGCTCGTATTCGCGCTGGCGGCCGCTGTGGGCGCCACCATCGTGTCGACCTTCTCTGTGACCATCGTCATGGCGCAGGAGCTGTTCCCCCGCCGGATGGCGACGGCGTCGGGGGCGATCGCGGGATTCGCCATCGGAACGGGGGGAATCGGCGTGACCCTGCTGGGGATGGTGGCCGACCGGTACGGCGTGCCCGCCGCCGCCCATCTCATCAACCTCCTGCCGGCGGCCGGGGCATTGCTGGCGCTCGGCCTCCCCCTCCCCTGGAAGCAGGCGCAGGGTTTGGCATAGAATACCGATTCGGTTTCGAGGCCGGAGGGCAAGGAGAAGGAGAATGGGCGAGGAACGAAACGGGAACGACGCCGGCCGGGGGGTATCCCGCCGGAATGTCGCGCTGGGGATCTTCATCGCCGCATCCGTCGCCGCGATCGTCGCCGGAGCGTTTTACTGGTGGTACCGCCAGACCCACATCGCCACCGACGACGCTTTCGTGGAGGGGCGGATCCACCCCGTCTCCGCCCGCATCCAGGGAACGGTGGTCGAGGTGCTGGTCGAGGACAACCAGCCGGTGAAGAAGGGGCAGCCGCTGGTCCGGATCGACCCGCAGCCTTACGCCGTCCGCGTCGCGGCCGCGGAGGCGGCGCTGTCCTCCGCCCGCTCGGACGCCTCCGCCGCGCGGTCGGACATCGCGGCCGCGAAGGAAGACCTTGCGGCGGCCCGGTCGCAGCTGACGCAGGCGAAGGCGGCCGTGGAGGCCGCGCGTTCCCGGTCCGCGCTCTCATCTGCCCGGCTCGCGCAGGCGCACAGGGATGCGGAGCGCGCGAAGAGCTTGTTCGACCGGCAGTCCATCAGCCGCGAGCGGAACGAAAAGATCCAGACGGACCTCGAGGTCGCCAAGGCCCAGGACGACGCGGCGAGGGAGGAACTGCGACTCGCCGAGGCCGCCGTCCCGACGGCGCAGGCCCTGATCTCCCAGCGGCAGGCGGTCATTCAGCAGCGGGAAGCCAAGACCGGGCAGCGGAGCGCCGACGTGAAGCAGAAGGAATCCGCGCTCGCCGAGGCGAGGCTGTACGCGGGGTACACCGAGGTCGTCGCCCCCGTGGACGGGTACATCACCCGCAAAAACGTGGAATCGGGGCAGGTCGTCTCCCCGGGCCAGCTGCTCCTCGCCGTCGCCTCCCTT
>JBLNFH010000253.1:0-4328 GCA_050263475.1 Deltaproteobacteria bacterium | reverse complement strand
GGGCCGCTTTTTTGGAGATCTTCGACGCGCGCAGGAGGGAGGGGAATTTCTTCGGTACGCCGCCGACCAGGGAGTCATGGTTCCGGTTCTCGATATTGCGCTTGATGTGGTCCCACTGCCGGGAGACCGCCTCCGGCGAATCGGCCGTGGCATCGGAGAACACGTGCGGGTGCCTGCGGACCATCTTCTCCGAAATCGACGCGATGACGTCCGATATGTCGAACTGTCCGTTCTCGCTGGCGATCTGGGCGTGGAAGAGGATCTGGAGCAGCAGGTCGCCCAGTTCCTCGCAAAGCAGCGAAGCATCCTTCCGGGTGATGGCGTCGAGGACTTCGTGGGCTTCCTCGATCAGGTATTGGCGAAGCGTGGCGTGGGACTGCGCCCGGTCCCACTCGCACCCTCCACTGGCCCGAAGCCGGGCCATGATACCGACAAGATTGCGGAAATCGTCCATGGCGGTTTTTTCCATGAGTAATGATAACATGGAAGGTTGATGAGCCGGAGGCCCCCCATTCGTCGCCGGATCCGCGCCGCGGCGGCGCTCCTGTTTTTCCTGCTGATTCCGCCGATGTTCCCGCGGACGGCCGATGCCGGGAATGGTTTCCCCGGGTATCCGGAATCCGTGCGGAGGCAGGCGGAGCGCGTGGTGGCCATCGCCGGGCCGGGGATGGAGGGGGACCTGGTGAAGGAGGTTCGTCTCCTGAGGATTCGGATGCACGGCCTGGGGATCCTTTCCATGAACGCTCTCCCGGACCTGGTATACGAGCGGGCCGTAAAGGAAGGGTGGAGGAAAGAGGCGGCTCCGCAGATGCGGGCGCTCCGGGAAGTTTCCCCCTTCTCCGTGCCGTTGTGGGCATGGCTCGTGAAAGAGGATGTATCCGACCTGAGCCTGTCCGAATTCACCCAGGATATGGATGGGTTGTCGGGCTCGCTGAAGCGGTTCGCGCCGTCGATGATCGGGTATGCGATGTGGCTGATCTCCCTTTTTTCCGCCGCCGGATGCTGGTTCGTCCTGTGGGGGTCCGTGTCCCTCTTCCTGCGCGCGCGCCCGTCCCTCGAAGGGGATATCGAGCGGTTCCTGAAGACACCGAGCCGGGAATACCTGGCTCCCCTCGCCGCCGTCCTGGTTTTTCTCCTGCCCCTGCTGGCCGGCTTCGGACTTGCCGTCGCCGCCTGCATCTGGCTCCTCCTGTCGGCGGCGTACGTGCGCCGGATCGAGCTCGCCATCCTGTCTTCCGGTGTCCTGATCCTTGCCGCGCTGCTCCTGGGGGGCGGCGTCCTTCACTCCCTCCAGAAGTTCGGGGGGGACGGCGGGAGGAGCGGGTGGATGACGGGGGAAGGGGACCTGTCCGCGGTGCGGCTCCAGGAGGCGACCGGCGGGGCGGGGCCCCTGTCCGAGGAGACGCTTTCGTGGATGATCCGGTTCGAGCAGGCGCGCCGGCAGATGCAGTCCGGCGACGCCGCCGCCGCGGAAAAACTGTGGACGTCGCTGGTGGAAGAAGGCAGGGAGCTCCCCGAGGTCCTGAACAACCGCGGGATCGTCCGCGCCCGGATGGGAAAAACCGCGGCGGCATTGGCGGATTTCGAAGCGGCGATCTCGAAGAACCCCTCCGAGGGGCCGGCGCTCTGGAACGCCTACCAGATGAACCTGCAGCTGTTCCACCTGGAGGAGGCCCGCCGGATCCAGCCGGACGCGTGGGAACGCGTCCGGAACATGGCCCCGTACTTCCTGCGGCCCGCGGACATGGAGCAGGACGAGTGGATCGCCTCCCCGCTCCCCGTGGGCGAGATATGGAAGGCGATCTTCCGGTTCCGCGGCGATTGGGTCCGGGAGGCGGGGGAAAGCGATTTCTTCGGGATGTTCTTCCACCCGCTGTCCCCCCGGGCCGCCCTTCTGTTCCTGGTGCTCGTCTGGCTCTTCTCGACGGTCTGGAAGTTTCTCTCGAGGAAACTCTGGGTGCACGGCACCTGCCGGGCCTGCGGCAGCCGCTCCCTGGTCGTGCGCAGCCGGGAAGCCTCCGACATCTGCCCCCCGTGCCGTGTCAAGATCGGCGGAGGGATCCGGGCGGGAGAGGAGAGGAATCGCCGGGTGCAGGGCATCGTGATGCACCGCGCGTACGTACGGGCCGCCTCGCTGCTCGTACCGGGATCCGGGGCCCTCTGGGCCGGGAAGGAGGTGCGGGTGCTCCTCTTCGGGGCGGCGCTCTCGGTGGCCCTCGGGTCCGTCACCACGGCGTTGGGCGGGGTGAGGGCGGGGGATGCGCTCGTGTCCGAGCTGCAGGCCTCCGTCGCGGTCTGGGGGGGGGTGCTTGCAGGCGTCCTGTGGGCCGCGGGGGCGGCGTGGGGGATCCGTTCCTTCTCCATGCTCCAGCGTGCCCATAATATCGCGGGGGAGCGGATCTAGGCCATGAAGGGAAAGATCTCCGACTTCAGCATCCCCGACATCTTCCAGCTCGTCTCCAGCCAGAGCAAGAGCGGCTCCCTCAAGATCTACGGGAACGACCGGGAGACGGAGTTCCTCTTCGCCGACGGCCAGATCGTGGACGTCCGCCCGGATCGGCGCGACCCGTCAGGGATGCTGGGCACCATGCTGGTGGACGCGGGGCTGATCACCGGCGAGCAGCTTCGCAAGATCCTCTCCGCCGAGCAGCGGGGGGGCAAGAAGCTGGGCGAGTACCTCGTGGAGAAGCGCATGGTCTCCGGGGAGACGATCGGGCGGTATCTCTCCCTGCAGATCCGGGAAAGCCTCTTCGAGACCCTGAAGCTCAAGGACGGGGAGTACGGGTTCGAGGGGTTCGCGGTGCGGCCTCCCTCCTGGATGAAGATCCCCGTGCGCGCCGACGTGCTGATGATGGAGGGGATGCAGTACCTCGACGAGTATCAGCGGTACCGGGAAAAATTCCCCCCGGGGGATTTCCGCGTGGTCCGGCGGCGCGGCTGGAAGGTCGATGCCGCCGCCCTGTCGGAGGAGGAGCGGCGGGTCTGGAGGGCGACCGAGTTCTCCCAGGAGCCGCAGCGCATCTTCCGCAAGGCCTGCATGACCTGGTTCGAGGGGGTAAAGGGGCTGTGGCTCCTGCAGGACCGGGGGCTCATCGATGTGTTCGTGGAGGAGCGTCGTGAGGATCCGGAACGGGCGATCAAGGAACAGTACGCACGGAGCCGGAGGATCGGGTACCTGCGCGCCGGCGCATGGATGTTCGCCGCGGCGATCACGGTCTTATGGGCATATGTTATTCTGCTTTCCCCCGCCGCGACGAACGCGTTCGCGAGGTGGATCCGGTTCTTCTAGGGGAAGGAGGCTGCGGGGAGGGTGGATAGGGAAGCGGCGGAAAGGCGGGAAGAAGCGATCCGGTTCGACGATGCTTCCGTCCTGTCGGAACTGTTCGGGATCCACGACGACCACCTGAAGATCGTGGAGCGGGCGCTGGGGGTGACCGTCCACCCGAAAGGCAACGAGGCCACGGTGTCCGGGGACCCGCTGCAGGTCGACCTGGCCGTCAAGGTGCTGGAGGGGTTGTACCGCGTCCTGCGGAAGGGGATCCCGATCACGTCGAACGACGTTGCGGCCGCCGTGCGGATCGTCTGCTCCGACCGGAGCGCCGACGTCTCCACGGTATTCCTGGACGTGGTCTTCAAGTCGTCCCGCAACAAGATCATCACCCCCAAGAGCGTCGCCCAGAAGCAGTACCTGGACGCCATCCGGGACTGCGATATCGTCTTCGGGGTAGGGCCCGCGGGGACGGGCAAGACGTTCCTGGCGATGGCGATGGCGGTGGGCTACCTCCTGCGGAAGGAGGTCAAGAGGATCATCCTCGCGCGCCCGGCGGTCGAGGCCGGCGAGAAGCTGGGCTTCCTGCCGGGGGACATGGCGGAGAAAGTGAATCCCTATCTGCGCCCGCTGCACGACGCGCTCTACACGATGCTGGAGTACGAACAGGCGGCGAAGCTGATGGAGCGGGGGACGATCGAGGTGGCGCCGCTGGCCTTCATGCGGGGACGGACGCTCAACGATTCGTTCGTCATCCTGGACGAGGCGCAGAACTCGACGTCGGAGCAGATGAAGATGTTCCTCACGCGGATCGGGTTCGGTTCCAAGGCGGTGATCACGGGCGACATCACGCAGATCGACCTGCCGTCGGGGCGCGTGTCGGGGCTGAACGAGGCGCTGTCGATCCTTTCGGGAGTGGAGGGGATCCGGTTCTGCCGTTTCACCGAGATCGACGTCGTGCGGCATCCGATCGTCCAGGAGATCATCAAGGCCTACGAACGTTATGAAAAACGGGGATAGGGACCCCCGCCCCGCGGTGGGCACGGAACGCCGGAGCGCC
>JBLNFH010000252.1:0-4456 GCA_050263475.1 Deltaproteobacteria bacterium | reverse complement strand
AACTTCAGAACCACCGGAACCATTGTTATTTCCAACCGATAAACGATGGAGAAGGGGGATGATGCAGGGGCCCGGTCCTGGATCCGGGCCCCTCCCTTGACGATATTTCAATCCCTCTCTTGGCGAGCTCCTGCCGCCGGGGATTCTTTACCGGCGGCCCCTTTCGAATTCCCGTTCCGGTCCGTTTCCGTGCGAATTCCTCCCGTTATTATCGGCCGGCGCCTCTTTCGGCTTTTCCCTCTCGACCGGCGCTACCTGCTTCTTTCCCCTCTCTGACGGCGGCCCCTGCGGTTTTTCTCGCTCGACCGGCACCGCCTGCGGCTTTTCCCGCTCGGCCGGCGCTACCTGCTGCCTGGGCCTCTCGGCGGGCGCCTCCCTTGGTCTCTCCCTCTCCGCCGGCGCCACTTGCGGCTTGCCCCTCTCCGCCGGCGCCACTTGCGGCTTGCCCCTCTCGGCGGGCGCCTCTCTTGGTCTCTCCCTCTCCGCCGGCGCCACTTGCGGCTTGCCCCTCTCGGCCGGCGCCACTTGCGGCTTGCCCCTCTCGGCCGGCGCCACCTGCGGCTTGCCCCTCTCGGCCGGGGTTACTTTCCTTTCAGGGGCCGCCGGGACCGGCTTTCCGCCCCGTTCCCCGTTTTGCGGCTGGCTTTCCTGCCGGGGAGCGCCTTGGAGACGGCGCTCGCCGGGCGGGACCTGCCGTCGCTCCCTGACCCTCTCGTTGACGGGGCGGGGCTTTTCGACCTTCTTTACCTCGAGGGCGCGTGCAGGCGCCTCCGGCCGTATGGCGGATCGGCCCTGTTCCTTGACCATAGGACGGGATTGTCTCAGTTCCTTCACATCGATCTTTCTGACCGTCGCCGGGGGACGTTTCCCCTCGGGAATCGATCGGACCACCGGGATGTAGCTGGTATCCACGGGCTTGATCTGGGGTCTACCGACCACGATTCCCCGCCGCTGCGAGAAGTCCTGACGGACGTTCCTCACCACGTCGCTGTGCACCGGCGCCTGCCGCCCGGTGACGAAGGTCGTCTGGTTCACGACGGTGATGCTGTTGGTGACGTTCACGTTCACGTAGACGTTGGTTACACGGATCCGATTGATGTCCACGTTCCGGACGTTCCTGCTGTACCTGCCGTAATTGCCGTATCCGTAGTAGATTTCCCTGGGCGCAAGGGGGACCCATGCCACATAATCCCCCGTGCGCACCCAGCCCACGTAACCGGGCGCCCAGTACACATCCCCCCGGGCGGGGGGAACCCAGCACCACCCGATGCGGGCCACGAACGCCCAACGGCCGTAGTGATACGGGGCCCAGCCCCAGGGCTCGTAGCCGATCCAGATGTAATCTCCGCCCCTCCACACCCATCTTCCGTGCCGGTAGGGGGCCCAGTCGCTGATCACGACGACCGTGGGGGTCCAGCAGTACCCGTAATTCTGCACGTACACCCAGCGTCCGTTGCCGTCCAGGTCGCTCGAATACACCTGAAGTTCTTCCGGCAAATGGCCGTAGCTTATCCCCCGGGCGAGGACGATCCGGTCCTGCGCGGCATTCCATTCCTGCCAGTCGTCGGGCGGAGGCAGCGGCGACAGTTCCGCGTAGCCGTCCTGGAACAGGGCCAGCATGTCGCCCGAACGGAGGTTCGTCTTGCCGCTCTCGTTCTCTGCGACCACCGATCCCTTGAATACGGCGACGTCCGTTTCCCCGTTGGGGATATCGATCCGGAACGTCGAGTTGGCGAAATCCCGGATGGAGGCGTCGGGGGTGTCGAACTGAAGGAGATTGCGACGATAGGCGTTGTTTCGTACGTAAGCGCGTCCTTGCGCCAGGTAGAACTGGAAGGAGTCGCGGTCCATCCGGAGAATCTGCAGGGCCGTGGCGGTCCCGAGCCGGATATAGGCGCCGTTGTTCGTCTGGATCGCCGCGAGGCTTCCTTCGGGTACCCAGAGTTCATCCCCCTCGACAAGAGGCATGTTCACCGATGCCGGCGCCCACTCGCCCGTGTCGGCGATTTTTACCTGGACATCTCCCTGGACGATCTTCAGGCGCATGGAACCGAGGGATCCCTCTTCCGCGTGCGCCGTGCCCAGCAGGATCGCTGCGACGAACGCCACCCATCCGAAACCCTTCATCCATGTCTTCATCCGCATCTCCGATCCTTTGGCTGAGGTTATTCAGGCCGATTCGCAAATGGGCCTGCGCCGATCTCCCGTCGGCTCTTCCATCTGATGTTTAAAAACCCCGATTCGTCCAACAGGTTTCCGTCTCCCCCAGACATTCCACCCGCTCCGGGCGGGGATCATCTTCAAAGTGTGGCCCCTATCCTATCGAAAATACAAGCGGTATGTGATTCCGTCCAGAGGGAGCCTCCATCCCGCATCCCGCGGGGTCCGAACGGCACCTAATGGACAAGTGAGGCGGACGGGTAACGGAAGGGGAGGAGCGCATGAACGGCGAGCTGGGACTGGGTTTCTTGCTGAATCTGGTTTTCTGGATCGTGATGGTTTCCGCCATGGTGGTCGCCGGCGCCTGGGCGGCCACGAAGTGGTTCCCGGGCACGGTTCGCAAGGTACGGAATCACGTGCGGGGACGGCTGGACCGAGGGCGGTCCTCGAGTCCTACGGAAGCGGTGAGGCAGGCGGCCGGGGAACCATACAAGAAGGCATCCTGACCCGGAGGGGGACCAAAACGCCGAAGGCACGTTTTGCGGAAGGAGGCAACCCATGATGAGGGTACTGTATTGCCGGGATTTGGTATCGGGGTGTGACCAGGTGTTCCGGGCGGAAACGGAAGAGGAGATCCTGCGGCAGGCGGAGGAGCATTCGAAGAACGTGCACCATCTTCGGGAGCTCCCCAAGAATCTCAGGAAGAAGATCCACCGCCTGATTCACCTGGAGAAGGCGGCATAGGGAATCTCGTGATTTGATCTCCGTCAAGGACAGCCGGGCGTCCCTCCTGGAAAATGGCAGGCATGGAGGAGGGAACGCCCATGGAGACATTCCTTAAGACCCCCATCAAAGAGGTGATCGGCCGCTACCCGCCCGTAGGAGCGATCCTGGAGGAATTCGGGATCGGGTGCGTCCCGTGCAGCGTGGGGACGTGCCTGCTGAGCGACGTCGTGGAGATCCACAACCTGTCCCCCGCGGACGAGGACGACCTGATGGTGCGGATCGCCTCCATCGTCTCCCCCGGGCAGGCGGTCCGGCGGCCGGATGCGGGAAAGGACCGAACCGCGAAGCCCCGCAAACTTGCGTATTCCCCTCCGATGAAGCGCCTGGTCGAGGAGCACAGGCTCATCCTGCGGTTCATCGCCATGGTCCCGGAAATCGCGGAGGGTGTCGACCTGGAATCCGGCCGCGGACGGGAGGAGATCCTGACGGCGGTGGACTTCATCCGCTGCTACGCGGACCGGTTCCACCACGCCAAGGAGGAGGACATCCTCTTTGCCTGCTTTGACCCGGGGCTCGATATCCTGAAGGCGATGCACGAAGACCATCGACAGGGCAGAGCCTGCGTCCAGGGCGTGCTCGATGCGCTGGAGCGCGGGGACACGGAAGGGGTCGTGGAAAACCTTCACGCGTACGGCGGGATCCTGGCCGGGCATATCAAGAAGGAGGACGAGATCCTGTACCCCTGGATGGACAGGAACCTCTCGACGCATCAGGTGGGGGAGATCTTTGCGCGGTTCCGGGAAGTGGATGGACGGTTCCGGGAAGCGCAGGAAAGCTACGAGTCGTATGTCGAAATGCTGGAGAAAAACAACAACGCCGAAAGAGTGGAGGTAAGCCGATGAGCGGATTTTCAGGGTGCCCGGGATCCCGGATGGTCGAATTCAAGGAACCCCCTGCCGGAGAGGGGAGCGGAGTCAAGATCCCTTCCCAGCTGCGGCAGTGGCCGATCCAGCTGCACCTGGTGTCCCCGGAGGCCCCCTATTACCAGGGGGCGGATGTGGTCCTGGCGGCGGATTGCGTCCCTTTCGCCATGGGAAACTTCCATGGGGACTTCCTGAAGGGCAAGGCGCTGGCGATCGCCTGTCCCAAGCTGGATGCGGGACAGGAGACCTACGTGGAAAAGATCAGGGGCTGGTATGAAGATGCGAAGATCAACACCCTGACGGTGATGATCATGCAGGTTCCCTGCTGCCGTGGATTGCTTTCAACCGCGATGCAGGCGCTACAGAAGAGCAAAAGGAAGGTTCCGGTCAAATACGTCGTCGTGAGTCTCCAGGGCGAAGTGCTGCAGGAGGAGTGGGTGGAGTCGTAATTACCCGCCTCCCGCCCAATGCGGATGGCAGGTTCACCGGGGGGGTTGCGGGCGACCGCAGCCCCTTTTTTGCTTTTGGGAAAGCATCCCCTTACCTTTGACGCTTCAATACCCTTGTATAAAATAAGATTTGCAATTTCAAGATCTGGTTATATTATTTATGCGCAGAAAGAGGTTTTTTGAATATTTTCTTGTTTT
>JBLNFH010000251.1:0-3030 GCA_050263475.1 Deltaproteobacteria bacterium | reverse complement strand
ACCCGTCTACTACTATCCTGGGATGCCCCGATATCCGGGATCCCGCGGTTAGCAGTCCGCCACAACGACATGGGGATTCAGGCTGCCGTCTTCGGCGATGTTCGATTGGATCGCTATCTTCCGAGCCTGGTCTTCAACGGTTTCGGTTGGAGCGAAATAGACCCGGGGCACCGCATTGGCCACCGGTAATCTTCCGGTTCCTGAAAATCGGCCGCTTATGCATTATAATGGATTTACAAGTCTACCTCATGTGATGTGTACGACGCGCAACCAACTCGGACAGTGCCGGTGACCTCATGCGACGGTGAAAGGGGGTGGTGGGAGCGGGTGCCTTCGCAAAGGTTTTCCGGTAATAATCCATTACGCGTAGGGAGGTCGTATGATGAAAAAGGTAGCGCTTGCATTCTTGTCGATCGCCCTGCTGGTCGTCTCAGGCTGCGCAACGAAGGATTTTGTCAGGAAGCAAGTTGACCCGATCTCCGATCGCCTCAGTCGAATCGAATCCAGGCTGACTGCGGTCGAGAACAAGCTCAACCAAGAGGCCGAGATGTCGAAAGCCGATCGGGCGGCGATCGCGGAGGCAAAAGCCACCGCGGACAAGGCCTTGGCCGAGGCATCCAAGGCGCAAGCGGATGCACTGCGCGCCGGCGGCGACGCAAGCAAAGCCATGGAAGCGGCAACGAAGGCCGAGGCATCGGCCAGGGAAGCGGAAAAAGCCGCCGCGAAGGCGGAGAAAATGTTCCAGCTGCACCAGAAGAAGTAGGGGCGAAATGGATGGACAGGAGGGGCCAAGACGATCCGGGCCCCTCCTTGTTCAAGACCTCATACGGGAGCGGGGAATTTCCGGAGACGGGCTGCCATGCTGAAGCGTGCGATGTTCCTGGCGACGCTGGCGGCCCTGATATCCTGTACGGCGCCCGCTTCTTCTTTCGCGGCCGGGAATCAACGTAATGGAAGCATCATCGGAAGGCAGATAACCCGTCTGATCCAGGCCGACGAAACGCTCCCGGAGATCGCCAGGCGATTCGGCATAGGCTACGGAGAGATTACCGCCGCAAATCCCGGTGTCGACCCATTTGTCCCTGAACCGGGGCGCCGGATCGTCCTGCCCACCGAATGGATTCTCCCGGACGCGCCGATCCGGGAAGGAATCGTCATCAACATTGCGGAAATGCGGCTTTTCGTCTTCCCGAACGACAGTTCCCGGACGGTCATGACTTTCCCGATCGGAATCGGCGACCAGGGGAAGGATACCCCGGTCGGGACGTATACCATCGTCGAAAAAATCAGGAACCCTGCATGGCATGTCCCGGAGTCGATCCGGAGAGAGCGGCCCGATCTCCCGGCCATCGTACCTCCCGGCCCTGACAATCCGCTGGGAAGCCACGCGCTCCGCCTTTCGGAACGGTCCTTGCTGATTCACGGCACGAATCGTCCTTGGGGCATCGGTATGCGCAGCAGCCATGGATGCATCCGGTTGTATCCGGAGGATATTCCCCGGCTGTTCGAAATCGTCGGGCTCGGGACGTCGGTCGCCATCGTCAACCAGCCCGTGAAGGCGGCAGTCGAAGGGAATCACGTTTACCTCGAGGTCCACGACTACGGGGACGGGGAGGATCTGTTTGGCGAGGCGCTGAAGGTGCTGGAGGCGAAACGCCTTTTGATCCGGGTCGATCTCGAAAAAATCCGGAAGGCGAGCGGAGGGAAGAGGGGCCTCCTGGTGGATGTCTCGAAATAGTTGAAAACGGCCGGAGAAGGGGATCTTGGGGCTGGGCTCACGCTCCGGCCACCCGGGGCGGCAACAGAAAAAGCGTCATGGCGAATATCAGGTAAACCATCAGGAGAAACAAACCGAGGAACCATGCCGATCGCCCGCCGTTGGTCACCAATGAAGTGGCCACCGTGGCAATGAGCATCATCGTCACCGCGCCCGGCCAGAACTGGAGGTCCATCGGCACCGGTCCGAGAACGTAACTGAGCAGCACCAGCACCGGGGCCACGAACAGCGCGATTTGGGACGCGCTCCCCAACGCGATTCCCACACTCAGGTCCAGCCGGTTCTTGCGCGCCCCGGAAAACGCCGCGACCATCTCCGCCGCCCCACCCACGAGCGCAACAACGATGAAACCCACGAACGCCGGGGTCATCCCGAACACAACCGCCGCTTCCTGCACCGACTCGACGAAAATCTCGCTCACCAGCGCCACCAGCAAAGTGACGCCGAACAGCGTGGCAAGGGCCAGACCCGTGGGCCACGGCGCTTCGCCGGTCTCCCCGGATTCTCCGCCGGCAAACAATTCGGGGTGCGTCTTGAGCGAGAACAACATGCCCAATCCGTAGGTAGCGATGAGAAGCACCGCCAGCCCCAGGCTCACCTTCCGGGTGAACGCCGGTGTCCCCCCCAGGAAATCGGCTTGCGAGACGGCCGAAGGGATCAACAGCGCGACCGTGGCCAGAAAGAGCATGCCTGCGTGAAAGCGGGCGGAGACACGGTTGTATTCCTGGGTATGGTATTTTAGTCCACCGAGGAAAAACGAAGCGCCCAACATGAACAACGTGTTGGTGACAATCGCCCCCACGACGGTTGCCTTAACCAGCATGTATTGTCCGGCACGCAAGGCGGCGGCCGCGATGACCAGTTCGGTCAGGTTTCCCAGCGTGGCGTTGAGCAGCCCGCCGGCCATATCGCCCGTCTTGGACGCCACGGATTCGGTGGCGTGACTCAGCAGCACCGCCAGGGGCACGATGGCCAATACGGACAGCACGAACAGAAGACTGTGCGCTTCGGGCTTCATCCTCGCGGCTGCAAACACCACGGGCACGAAGACCAGCAACCAGAGCAACGGATTGCGGCGGATTTCCTTCAGAAGGGAATTCATAAGTTCATTTAAATGCTTTAACCAGATTCATACGGGCGTCCGGGCATCGGCACGGGCACGGAACATGTGGAGCAATGGATTGCGACACCCTTCGTTCTACGCTTGCACCGACGGTTTGGGTCCATCGCCGACCAATCGCTGGGTTTTTTTC
>JBLNFH010000250.1:0-3018 GCA_050263475.1 Deltaproteobacteria bacterium | reverse complement strand
TGGAACAGCACTCCGAAATCGTCGAACTGTTCCAGTTCTACACGAAACGCTTCACCGGCATGCTGGAGCAGGTGGGGGCCTGCTCGTTCGTCTGCGACAGCACCGGCTACGTCCTTTCCCGGGTGGGATCCGGGAAAATCCTCAATTACTGCGACGACGTCTCCATCCGCGAGGGGGCCAACTGCAGCGAGTCGAGCATCGGGACCAATGCCCCCGGCCTCGCGCTCATCACCCGCGAGCCGGTGATCGTCACGGCCGACGAGCACTATTCCACCACCTATCATCCGGCCTTCTGCGTGGCATCCCCCATCCTCGACGAGAACAGGAACCTCCTGGGGTGCGTCGACATCACGAAGTTCTTCGACCGCTATATCTCGGAGGACATGAAAAAGCATCTCCTGAACCTGGCGATTTCCCTTTCGGACATGATCCGGAACGAGGTATTCCTGGGAAAGATCATCCGTTCCTCCCCTATCCTCCACAACGGTCTCGGCTCCATCGGCGCCGGCAGGATGCGGCCCCTCGCGCCGCCGGTCCGCGAAATGCCTCCTTCTTCCGTCGCATCCGCGACTCCCGCAGGCGATCAGGTCACCTTCTCCGATATCCTCGGAAGCTCGCCCCTTCTTTCGAAGACGCTTCGCATCGCGCAATGCTACAGCCAGAAGGAAGGAAACATCCTGATCCAGGGGGAAACGGGAACGGGGAAAGAGATGCTGGCCAGGGCGATCCACAGCAGCAGCGGAAGGAGCGCGGGGCCCTTCGTGGCCGTCAACTGCGCCGCCATTCCCGTGGATTTAGCCGAGAGCGAGCTGTTCGGGTACGAACGAGGCGCCTTCACCGGCGCGAAGGCCGAGGGACATCCCGGCAAGTTCGAAACGGCTCACGGAGGGACCCTCTTCCTGGATGAAATCAATTCCATGCCGCTCACCGTGCAGGCGAAAATCCTGCGCGCGGTGGAAACCAAGCGGATTTCACGGATCAACGGGAAGCACGAAGTCCACATCGACGTCCGCATCATCACCGCGAGCAACAAATGCCTGTCCGACGAGGTAACGAAGGGGGATTTCCGCAAGGACCTGTATTTCCGCTTAAACGTCCTTCGCCTGATGGTCCCTTCGCTCCGGGAGATCCGGGAAGACATCCCCCGGCTCATGGATGCGTTCCTCTCCACGTTCGCACGGGAATTCGGCGCCCCCGTGAAAACCGTTTCTTTCGGGGCGAAACGGAAGCTCCTCTCCCACGACTGGCCGGGCAATATCCGGGAGCTGAAAAATTGCGTCGAGTTCCTCTACCACACCGTCGACGAGGACACGATCCTCGAAAGCCACTTGCCGCCGGAAATCTCGGGGAGATGCCCAATGGAGCCCTGCCCGGAAGCGACGTCCGGGAAACCCACCGAGTCCATCCGTGGCTTCGCTTCCATCGAAAGGGAGTTTCTCGCGGAGACGATGTGCAAGTTCCACGGGAACGCGTTAGAAGCGGCGAAAGCCCTCGGAATCTCCCGGAGCACCCTTTACCGCAAGCTGAAAAAACACGGGGGCTCCCCGTAGGATATCGTCTCGTAAACCCGTTCTCCGTCAGCCCATCCGCTCCGTGGTAAAATCAATGCCAACGGGATTTATCGGCGCAAGCCCGAACGAGGAGGGGTCTTTATGAGCATCGCCGTGCCTCGGGAATATCAGCAGTTCATCAACGGATCCTGGCAGAAATCCGATTCGGGCAAGACCATCGACGTCATGAATCCGGCGACGGGCGAGCTCCTTGCCCGTTCGGCCGCTGGAAACTCCGTCGACGTGGACCGGGCGGTGGCCGCCGCGGAAAAAGCCTTCGGAAAATGGGGGAAGTCCTCTCCGAGCGAGCGGCAAAGGATCCTGCTGGAAATCGCCGCAAGAATCGAGAAACGCGCCCAGGAATACGCAATGCTGGAAACGCTCAATGTGGGAAAACCGATCCGCGAGACGAAACACATCGATATCCCTGCGGCGATCGACCATTTCCGATACTTCGCGGGCGTCTTGAGGCACCTTGAAGGTCATACGCAGGCCATCTCCCCGTCGATTCTGCATTTCACTTTGCGGGAACCCCTCGGAGCGGTCGGCGCAATCGTCCCATGGAATTATCCCCTCCTGCTGGCGGCGTGGAAACTGGCGCCGGCGCTGGCGGCGGGAAATACCATCGTCGTCAAACCGGCGGAGCAGACTCCCCTGACCCTGTTGGAACTGGCAAGTGATTTGAGGGACCTGCTGCCGCCGGGCGTTTTCAATGTCGTTACGGGAACCGGCCCCGAAGCGGGGGCCCCGCTCGCCCGGCATGCGAAGGTAAGGAAAGTGGCTTTCACCGGGGAAACCGCCACCGGGAGGCTCGTCCTTCAGTACGCCTCGGAAAACATTGTCCCGGTCACGGTGGAGTTGGGGGGCAAGAGTCCCCAGATCGTTTTCCCCGACGCGGACATCGACCGGGCGGTGGAAGGCATCCTGATGGGGATCTGCCAGAACCAGGGAGCCATCTGCTACTCCGGCTCCCGCCTGTTCCTTCACGAGGAGATCCATGACCGATTCCTGGAACGCCTCGTCGCCAAAGTAAGGAATCTGAAGGTCGGAGACCCAACAGACGAAGCAACCCAGGTGGGATCGCTCGTCTCGCAGGAGCAACTCGATAAGGTCCTCTCCTACCTGGAAACCGGAAAGAGGGAAGGCGCAACACTGATGTGCGGGGGACAACGAGCCGGCGAACCGTCCCTCTCCCGCGAGTTCTTCGTCACACCCGCGGTATTCGATGGCGTCCGAAACGGGATGCGGATCGCGCAGGAGGAAATTTTCGGCCCCGTCCTGTCGGTACTGTCGTGGAAAGAGTACGGTGCGATGATCGCGGATGCCAACGACAGCGCATACGGCCTGGCTTCCGGCTTGTGGACCCGGGATCTCTCGACGGCCGTTCGGACGGCCAGGGCGCTCCAGGCGGGGACCGTCTGGGTCAACACGTATGGATATTTCTACGCCGGCGCACCGTTCGGCGGTT
>JBLNFH010000249.1:0-2920 GCA_050263475.1 Deltaproteobacteria bacterium | reverse complement strand
GGAATCGGCCAAGGCTCGGGGATGGGGGGTGATCCTGCACATTCCCATGGAACCGGAATCCCCCGCCGCCGATCGGACGGAAGGATTCCGGATTCGCCGCGGGATGACGCCGGAGGCGATGGAATCCCTTTTGGCGCGGATGTTCGAGAACGTTCCCCAGGCATCGGGGGCCAGCAACCACATGGGCTCCGCAGTGACCGCCGATCCCGAAGCGATGGCGGCGGTCGCCTCGATACTTTCGAAGAAGGGATTTTTCCTGCTGGACAGCTTGACGACGCCCGGGTCCGTCGCGCTGGAGGCGGCCCGGCAGGCGGGCATCCCCGCCGCACGGCGGGACGCCTTCCTCGACGCGGGAATGAACGCGGAGGAGATGCGGCGCCAGTGGGAACGGGCGCTGTCGATCGCGAGAGAGAAGGGGTCGGCGATCCTGGTCTGCCACGGGAGAACGGAAACCCTGCGCACGATGCTGGAGCTCCTGCCGCGCCTCAAGGAGGGAAAGGTGGAGTCGGTCACCCTGGAGGAGCTTCTCCGGGAAAGGGCGTCGAGGGATTAAAGTATGGAAGGCGACCTCTTCGGCATGCCGAGGGAATCGGGAATCGGCGTCCTGACGGTAACCGAGCTGACCGCGCGCATCAAGTCGTGCCTGGAGGGCTCCTTCCGCTCCGTCCGCGTGGAAGGGGAGATCTCCAACTACAAGCTCTACCCGTCCGGTCATCGCTACTTCTCGCTCAAGGATGAGGGTGCGCAGGTCCGGGTCGTGTTGTTCCGCGGCAGGGAGCGGTTCATCTTCGGGGAGCTCCGGGACGGCCAGACGGTGGTCGTCACCGGCTCCCTGGGCGTTTACGAGAAAAAAGGGGAATACCAGATCTACGCCCAGTCCGCGGAGGTCCGAGGGCTGGGCAGCCTGCTCCTCGAGCTGGAAAAGCGGAAGGCACGGCTTGCCGCGGAAGGGCTCTTCGATGCGGGACGGAAGCGGCCGCTTCCGCCCTTCCCCGGGCGGATCGGCATCGTGACCTCCCGTCAAGGCGCGGCCCTCCGGGACATGATCCGCGTCGCCAGGAGCCGGTGGCCGGCCATCGGGATCACGCTGGCTCCCGCGCAGGTGCAGGGAGAGAACGCCGCGGGGGACATCGCCGCCGCGCTCGCCGCGCTCTATGCCAGGGGGGGCGTCGACCTGATCATCGTCGGCCGCGGCGGGGGATCGGTGGAGGATCTCTGGGCGTTCAACGAAGAGGCCGTGGTGCGGGCGATCGCCGCATCCCCGGTCCCGACGATCAGCGCGGTGGGGCACGAAACCGATTTTACCCTCTCCGATCTCGCTGCGGACCACAGGGCTCCGACACCTACGGGGGCTGCGCAGATGGCCGTTCCGGACCGGATGGAAGCCGCGGAGCGCGTCGCGGCGCTGGTCCTGCGTGCACGGCGGGCGGAGCGGCATCATCGGGGCACGCTGCGACGGGAATTCCGGATCTGCGCCGGTGCGCTTTCCGATCCCCGGCCCCTGCTGCAGGCCCGCCGGTATGCCCTGGCAAAAGCGACAGACCGGCTGGCCGAGAAAATCCAGGAGATCGCCAGGGAACGCAGCGCGCGGGTCTCCGCCCTGGCCGCGTCGCTTCGGCTGCGGTCGCCTTCTTCGTGGGTCGGCCGGAAGCGGGGGGATGTCGCCGTTCTCCTGGAGCGCGCCGGGCGGCGGATGGATGCGGTTCGGGAGGGGAGCCGCGGAAGGTTCGAGGTCTGCCGCGGGAAGCTGGGCGCGCTCGATCCGACCGCGGTACTTTCGAGAGGATACGCCATCGCGACGCTGCGGTCTTCCGGGCGGGCAGTCCGGTCCGTGTCGGAGGCGGTGCCCGGCGAATCCCTCGATGTTCGGGTGCGCGACGGGGTGTTCGGCGCGGTCGTGCAAGGGGAGACGGAATGAGGCATCCATTTTTGATCGGAGGCGCACTTTTACCGGCGCTCCTTTTATCCTGGTCCGGCGAATGCATCGCCCAGGCCTCGTTGCCTTCCCCGGAAGGGAACCCGTCCTCGAGAGGGGATTCGATCTTCGTATCGATCTCCAGCATGTCTCCCGATGAGGGAGAGCCGGTTCTCGTGGAGGCCGTCGTATCTTCGAACGTCGACAACCTTTTCGTCGTCTGGAAGGGGCGGACGCTTCCCATGAAGCGGACAGGGCCAGGGAGGTTTCTCTCGCTGATCGGCGTCGACCTGATGGATCCCCCCGGAAAAGTCCCACTGTCGATTCGCACGGAAGGAAGGGATCCCGGCATGCAATTCTCCCTGGACCTCGACGTCCGGGAGAAACCGTTTCCGCTCCAGGAGATTTCCCTCCCACCTCAAATGGCGGAGTTCGACAACGTTACCCTGGCGCGCATCCGGTCGGAAGCCGGAATCCTGAATGAGCGTCTCTCCGTCATATCGGCTCCTGCCTGGGACCTTCCCTTCCTGACGCCGGTAGAGGAGTACCGGCCCACGGGATTCGGAGCCCGCAGGGTGATCAACGGCGAGCCGCGGAGCCCCCACACCGGTGTGGATCTCCGCCTTCCGGCGGGGACGCCGGTGCGGTCGATCGCGGCGGGAACCGTGGCGTTTTCCGGGGAGCAGTTCTTCGGGGGGCGTTCCCTGGTGCTGGATCACGGCGGCGGACTGTTCAGCATTTACTATCATCTGCAGGAAACCGCAGTGGCGGAAGGACAGCGCGTTGAGAAGGGAGAAACGATCGGTGCGGTTGGCTCCAGCGGTCGCGCCACGGGGCCGCACCTCCACTTCGGCGTCCGGGCCGCGGGCGGACGCATCGACCCCTCCCTGCTCTTCGGGTCCGCATTTCGTTAACCCTCCCCCGCGGGGGGGATATATAATTAGGTTTTCCTGCAAGGAATCGGAGGATATGTCTGCAAAGGGAAAAGAGCCTTCCTTCGAAGAG
>JBLNFH010000248.1:0-8284 GCA_050263475.1 Deltaproteobacteria bacterium | reverse complement strand
TCAGCCACCCCTTCCCGTGCACATCGTGGAGCACCCTGCCCGCGTACCGGTAGGAGCCGTTTTCGCAGAAGATCTTCTCCGAGGTTTTCACGCTCCCGGTCTCCAGGGCGGAGGACATCGTGAACACCTTGAACGTGGACCCCGGTTCGTAGGTGTCGGTGAGAGCGTGGTTCTTTCGGGCTTCGGGGACGGCGTCGGACGGCGTGTTGGGATTGTAGGTGGGAAGCGACGCCATCGCGAGGATCTCGCCGGTCTTCGGCTGCATCACCAGGGCGACTCCCCCCCTCGCGCTGTACTTGGCGACGGCTTCCCGGAGTTCGCTCTCGGCGACGTGCTGGACGTTCCGGTCGATGGTCAGCGACACCGAGCTTCCCTGGGAGTTCACCTCCACCGGGGTCGTCGAGGGGACGATGACGCGCCCGCGCGCGTCCCGCTCGCACATGAGAAACGCACGCTCGCCGCGCAGGTACTTGTCCAGCGAGAGCTCCACCCCTTCGATCCCCGCGCTGTCCAGGTCGGTGAAGCCGAGGAGCGAGGAGGCCAGCTCCCGGTTGGGATAGAACCGCTTCGGCTCTTCCACGACCCCGATGCCGTCCTCTTCCCCACGGGACTTCCCCGTTCCTTGCGCCAGGCGGATCTCCTTGACGATTTCCTCGGCCGCCGAGGAGGGCATCTGGCGCTTCACCCAGAGAAAGCCCTTCTTCGATGCAAGCTGCTTCCGGAGATCCGACGCGGGACGGGAGATCCGCCGGGACAGGATGGTCGCCGCCGCCTCGGCCGATTTGAGCTTCGCCGGCTGCACGAAGATGGATTTCGTGGCGACGCTGACCGCAAGTTCATTGCCGGTCCGGTCCAGGATCGCCCCGCGCTTCGGCACGAGGGGGATTTTCACGCAATACTGCCTGGCGCCGCGCTCGCGGATACCCTGGACGCCCAGGATCTGGATGTGGAACGCCCGGAACACGACGAGCATGTAGACAGCCGCCAGCCCGCCGAGGATGATCCGGGCGCGGGGGCTCATTTCACCCGGATCATCCTCTCCGTCTTCGGGTCGACCATCCGGAGGTCGTTTTTCGCGATCGTCTCGATCCGGGCCGGGCTGCGCAGCGTCAGGATCTCGGTTCGCAGCAGGTCCTGCTCCTTCTTCAGGCTCCGCTGCTCCTCGAGGGAGGTCGACACCGCGTACCCCATCCGGTAGTACTGGCCGGAAAGCCACACGTTGAACAGCGCCACGCCGAGAATCAGGCCGAACAGCGCCGCCAGCCGGCGGCGTCTCGGCACCGAGGGGAACACGGGAGTCTCCTTGCGGATCTCCGTGATCATGCAGATGCCGTTTCCGACGATTGCTCGTTGCATTCTCATTCCTCCTGTTCCGTTCTGCGGGCGGCGCGCAGCTTCGCGCTCCTGGCCCTCGGATTTTCCCGAATCTCGTCCGCTCCCGGGATCACCGGCTTGCGGGTCATCACCGTGAGAACCGCAATCTCCCCCGTCGACAGGGTGCGGAAGGCCGTCTTCACCAGCCGGTCCTCCAGCGAATGAAAGCTGATGATCGCCACCCTTCCATCCTTCGCCAGGTGCTGCGCGAACCCCTCCAGGAAGCCCGAGAGCGATTCCAGCTCCCGGTTGACCGCGATCCGGAGCGCCTGGAACACCCGGGTGGCGGGGTGGATGTCGCGCGGCCACGCCTTCCGGGGGATCGCCCGCTTCACGAGATCGGCAAGCTGCAAGGTGCGGTCGATCCGCCCCCGCTGCCTCTCCGATACGACGGCTCTCGCGATCCGGCGGGAAAACCGCTCCTCGCCGAACCGGTAGAAGATGTCGGCCAGATCCTTTTCCCTCGCCTTCCGGAGAATGTCGCGCGCGGCCGGAACCGGATCGCCGGGGTCGCGCCGCATGTCCAGCGGCCCGTCTTCCCGGAACGAGAACCCCCTGGAGGGATCGTCCAGCTGAAGGGAAGAGATCCCGAGATCCAGGAGCATCCCGTCGAACGGCCTTCCGCCGGCCGCCTCCCGCAGCCTCGCCAGGTCCGCGTAATCCGCGTGGACCAGGCGGACGGCCGGTTCCCCGTGAAGCCTCTCCGCGGCCACGGCCAGCATCCCGGGATCCGCGTCGGCGCAGACCAGGATTCCCTGCGGCCCGATCCTTCGCGCGATCTCCTGCGCGTGTCCGCCGGCGCCCGCCGTTCCGTCCAGGAACACCTCCCCGGGTGCGGGGGAAAGCAGTCTCAACGTCTCTTGTAAAAGAACGGGGAGATGACCCGTGGACAACGAATCAGATCCTCAGCGACTTGATCTCCCGCTCCAGCTCGGGATCCTCGAACCCTTCCTTCTCGAACCGGCCGATCTCCTCCGTCCATTTTTCCCGCGCCCAGATCTCGAAGCGGTTCGGCATCCCCGTGATGACGAGATCCTTTCCCAGGCCCGCGTATTCGCGGAGGGACGGGGGGATAAGGATCCTGCCCTGCTTGTCCGGGACGACCTCTACGGCTCCGCCCACGAAGAAGCGAAGAAAGGTGTTGAGCTTCCTGTCGACGCTGGAGACGGCGGAAAGCTTCTCCTCGATCCTCGCCCAATCATCGGCCGGATAGGCATAGATGCAGCCCGAGTAATTGGTGATGACGAACGCTTCCTGTCCGGTTTCCTGAAGCCTCTCCCGGAAGGGGGCGGGGATGTTCACCCTGCCTTTCGGATCGATGGCATATTCGAAACGTCCCCTGAAGATCATGGTGGCCGCTTAAACCCACCTTTCCCCACAATTACCCACCTGCGGCCATTTTAATTATTAACCGGATAGTGTCAAGCATTTATTGCGGAAAACCGTAGGGAAGGGTTGACTAAAAAGGCGTTTTGTTAATTCTGGCGCATCCTGGCGCGGCGATTACGGTATTTTGTAAAAGAAAGGGGGGGCCTTGCGCCCCCCCCCCGCTCTCAGCCTAGTTGCTTGAAGAAGTCGTTCCCCTTGTCATCCACCAGGATGAACGCCGGGAAGTCGACCACCTCGATCTTCCAGATGGCCTCCATGCCCAGTTCGGGGTATTCCAGCACTTCGACCTTCTTGATGTTCTCCTGCGCCAGCAGCGCGGCGGGGCCTCCGATAGAGCCCAGGTAGAAGCCGCCGTATTTCTTGCAGGCATCCGTCACCTGCTGGCTGCGGTTCCCCTTCGCGATCATGACGAGCGATCCGCCGTTCGCCTGGAACAGGTCGACATACGAATCCATGCGCCCCGCGGTGGTCGGCCCGAAGGACCCCGAGGGCATTCCCTTGGGGGTCTTGGCGGGGCCTGCATAGTAGATGGGGTGGTCCTTCAGGTACTGCGGAAGGCCTTCGCCCCGGTCGATCCGCTCCTTGAGCTTGGCGTGGGCGATGTCGCGTCCGACGATGATCGTGCCGGTGAGGGACAGTTGCGTGGTGACCGGGTATTTCGACAGCTCCGCCCGGATTTCCTTCATCGGCCGGTTGAGGTCGAGCTTGACGACGCCGTGCTCGTGCTTCTTCCGGTATTTCTCCGGGATCAACCGGCCCGGGTTCCTCTCCATCTCCTCGAGCCAGATCCCGTCCCGGTTGATCTTTGCCTTGATGTTGCGGTCGGCGGAGCAGGAAACGCCCATCCCGACGGGGCAGGAGGCCCCGTGCCGGGGCAGCCGGACGACCCGCACGTCGAGGGCGAAATGCTTCCCCCCGAACTGGGCGCCGAAACCGGATTTATACGCGGCGGAAAGGATCCTCGCCTCCATATCGCGGTCGCGGAACGCCTGGCCGCCCTTGTTGCCGCTTTCCGGGAGGTGATCCAGGTAGCCGGCGGACGCCAGCTTCACCGTTTTCAGGCAGCTCTCCGCGGAGGTGCCCCCCACGACGAACGCGAGGTGATACGGGGGGCAGGCGGCGGTCCCCAGGGTCTTCATCTTTTCGACGAGGAATTTTTCCAGGCTGGCGGGATTGAGGAGCGCCTTGGTTTCCTGGTACAGGTAGGTCTTGTTGGCGGACCCCCCCCCCTTGGCGACGAACAGGAACTTGTACTCCATCCCGTCGGCGGCGTACAGGTCGATCTGGGCCGGAAGGTTGCATCCCGAGTTGACCTCCTCGTACATGGTCAGCGGGATCGTCTGGGAGTAGCGCAGGTTCTCCTCCGTGTAGGTCTGGTACACTCCCTTGGACAGGAATTCCTCGTCCTTCCCGCCGGTCCAGACCTGCTGCCCCTTCTTTCCGACGATCGTGGCGGTCCCGGTGTCCTGGCAGAACGGCAGGACGAACCCGGCCGCGACTTCCGCGTTCCGAAGCAGTGCGACGGCCACGCCGCGGTCGTTGGGGGAGCTCTCCGGGTCGGAGAGGATCGCTGCGACCTTCTCCAGGTGGGCCGGGCGCAGAAGAAAGGAGACGTCGCGCGTCGCATGATGCGCCAGCAAGGAAAGGGCTTCCGGGTCCACCAGGAGGACATCGCTCCCGTTGAACTTGGCGACGGAGACGTGCTCCTTGGACAACAAACGGTACTTCGTCTCGCCCTTCCCCAGCGGAAACGGGTTCTGGTACTGGAACTCTGCCATCATTCTTCTCCTTGTGTGGGTTTTGGGGGACATTTCACCGGGGACATTCCTGATCTTGTTTCCTTCGAGTTTCTCGTTGAGGAGTGTCCCCGCCCAGCATGCGGGAGCGTCCCCCGCCATGATGTGGAGATGCACGACGATAAATTGGCCTGAGGAGGCCGTAAGCCGGGTTCTGTGCCCCGCCGGGATGTCCCTGCGGGGTGACGGCCATTTCTCTACGGCGCGCGTCGCCGCTCGCCTTCAGCGACCTGTACCCGAGGGCCCCGGGCGGGCCGCCCTTCCCCCAGGGCTTTCGCCCCGGAGTCGCCCTCCTATTCGGTCTTGCTCCGGGTGGGGTTTGCCATGCCGGGCCGGTCGCCCGTCCCGCGGTGAGCTCTTACCTCACCATTTCACCCTTACCCTTCGCCCCCGGCGTAAGCCGGGGATTCAGGGCGGTATGTTTTCTGTGGCGCTGTCCTCGGGGTCGCCCCCACCGGGAATTACCCGGCACCCTGCCCTGCGGAGCCCGGACTTTCCTCCCGCCCCCGTTACGGGGCCGGCGGCCGCCTGGCCTCCTCAGACGTTCTTGAAATGAGCATCGATCGCGCGGTTCGCGAGGAGGTCCGCCTCGCGGTTCTCCTCCCGCCCCACATGCAGTATACGCGCCGACGGGAACCGCCGCAACCGCGCGGCGGCGTCCAGGAAAAGGGGCTTCAGGAGCGGGGACTTCACCTGGTACGCGCCGTTGAGCTGGCGGACCAGGAGCTCGGAATCGGCCCGCACCGTGATCGAGGCGGGATGGAGCTTCTCCGCTTCCGTCAAGGCCAGGAGCAGCGCGCGGTATTCGGCGACGTTGTTGGTCGTCTCCCCGATGTATTCGCACAGCTCGATCCGCTCGCCGGTGCCGTCGACCTCGATCACCGCACCGATGCCGGCCGGCCCCGGGTTCCCCCGGCTGGCGCCATCGGTCCGGAGCGTCAGCGCCTTTCCCCTCATTCGCCGGAAGACTCCTCTTCCGGCACCTCGTAATACAGGATCCGGTTGCAGTTGGGGCAGGTGTAGATGCGGTCGTCCCGCTGCAGCAGGTTGAAGAGCTGGGGGGAGAGGTTCATGTGGCATCCTGTGCACGACTGGTTCCTCGCCGGGACGATCGCGACGCCGTCGCGTCGGTCGAAGATCATCTCGAACCGCCTCGCGAGCCCGGCGTCGATCCGGCAGGCCACCTCGGACTTCTTCGCCGTGAGCAGGGCGATGTCCTTGTCGAAACTCGCCATCTTCGCCTCGACGTCGACCATCCGCTCCCGGTACTGGCCGCTGACCTCGTCGACTTCCGCCTTGAACTCCGCCAGGCGCTTCTCCGCCTCCTCGTAGCGCGCCAGGATCGCCAGCAGCTCGTCCTCCCGGGAGGTGTTGGCCCGTTTCGTCCCCTCGATCTCCTTCAGCATCGCGTAGTATTCCTTGTTCGTCTTGATCGACATGAGCTTGGCCTTGGCGCGCTCGACCTTTTCCCGCTCCTCCTCGATCTCGCGCTCCTTCTCGCGGCGGTCCTTCTTCAGCTGTTCGAATTCCTGCTGGGCGGACAGGAACCTCGCCTCCCTCTCTTCGAACAGGGCTTTGAGGTCCGCCACCTCGAGCGGGACCTTCCGCTTCTCCGTTTCCACCGTCCGCGACCGGGTCATGATCTCCTGCAGGTCGATCAGAATTTTGATCTGTTCCATCAAGACGCCGTCCCTCCCCTCGTTGCCCCCGGGCGAAACGCCCTTTGGGGCTCCTGTTCCGTGAATATGCGGATCGCGAGGCGTGCGCCGAACCGGGCCGCAAGCACGCGCCGGAATTCCGGCAAGATCCATTTCTCCGCCGAGCCGTGCCCGACGTCGGCGACGGGCATGTCGCCCGCGGCCGCCTCGAGCGCCTGGTGGTACTTCAAATCCCCCGTGACGAAAAGGTCGGCGCCGGCCTCCCGGGCCGCCCCGGCGAATTCCGATCCGCTCCCCGCCACGACCGCGATCCTGCGGACCGTCTTCCTCGATGGACCGGCCACCCGGATCCAGGCCGGCCGGATCCTCCGCCGGATCTCCTCCAGCACGACGCCCAGCGGCGCCGCGGCCTCCCGTTCCCCGACGGCGCCGATCCCCCCCCCGAGCGCCCCCCCCGCAAGGGGGTAGACGTCGATCGCCGGCTCCTCGTAAGGGTGGACGGCCCTTACGGCCCGCAGGACCCCGGACAGGAGGCTGCGCGCGACGACCGCTTCCAGGCGGAGCTCCTCCACCCGCTCCTCCCGCCCCGGGATTCCCGCAAACGGCGTCGCGGACTCCCCGGGCAGGAAAGTGCCCCACCCGGCCACGCGGTAGGAGCACCGGGAATAGGCGCCGATCCGTCCGCCCCCCGCCCCCGACAGCGCGGCCAGCACCTCCTCGACGCGGTCCGGCGGAACGAAGACGGTCACTTTGCAGGCATCGGAAGGCTCTCCCGGGACCAGGGGCCGGATTTCCCGGAGGCCGATCCTGCGCGCCACGGCCCAGGACACACCGCGGGGAGCAGCGTCGGCATTGGTGTGCGCGGAGATCACCGCCACGCCCATCCGCAGGAGGGAGTAGGCGGCGACGGAATCCCCCTGGTCGGGACGCACGGATTTCAGCGGGGAGAAGATCACGGGGTGGTGGGTGAGGAGCAGGTCGGCGCGGAGCTTCCGGCACGACCCGATCGCCCCCGGAGTCGCGTCGAGCGCGATGAGGATCGATCGGACGGGCGCCGCCGGGTCCCCCGCGAGGATCCCGACGTTGTCCCAGTCGGCGCGATGGGCGAAGGGGTAGCGGTCATCGAGCGCGCTCCAGACGTCCCGTACCGTGATTCCCGGCCGGAGGCGCACCCTCCCCTCGCTCGTCATGCGAAAAATGCACCGGCATGCGGTGCATTTCGCGGTCTCATCCGGTTCACGTCCACACGTTCCTGCAGCATGGTTGCATCGATGTTGGTGGGCCCACCTGGCCTCGAACCAGGGACCGACCGGTTATGAGCCGGTGGCTCTGACCAACTGAGCTATGGGCCCTCAAATAGCGTTTCCTGTCGTGCCCTGCGATTATTTCCGTCAAGCGCCGTCCTTGTCAACTCCGGCGTCTCCCGCCGGGCGAATCCCTATTCCAGGAACGTCCGCAGCCGTTTCGAGCGGCTGGGGTGCCGCAGCTTCCGGAGCGCCTTGGCCTCGATCTGGCGGATCCTTTCCCGCGTCACCTCGAAATCCTGGCCGACCTCCTCCAGCGTGTGGTCCGACTTCTCGCCGATCCCGAACCGCATCCGCAGGACCCGCTCCTCCCTCGGGGTCAGCGACCCGAGGACCTTGTTCACCTGTTCGGCCAGGTCGATATTGATGACGGACTCCACCGGGGAGGCCGTGTTCTTGTCCTCGATGAAATCGCCCAGGTGGCTGTCTTCCTCCTCGCCGATCGGCGTCTCCAGCGAGATCGGCTCCTTGGCGATCTTCAGCACCTTGCGGACCTTCTCCAGGGGGATATCCATCCGCTCCGCGATCTCCTCCGGGGTCGGCTCGCGCCCGAGCTCCTGGACGAGATAGCGGGAGGTGCGGATCAGCTTGTTGATCGTTTCGATCATGTGCACCGGGATCCGGATCGTGCGGGCCTGGTCCGCGATCGCCCGCGTGATCGCCTGGCGGATCCACCAGGTGGCGTAGGTCGAGAACTTGTATCCCCGGCGGTACTCGAACTTGTCGACCGCCTTCATGAGCCCGATGTTCCCCTCCTGGATGA
>JBLNFH010000247.1:0-7308 GCA_050263475.1 Deltaproteobacteria bacterium | reverse complement strand
GGAAACGGAATCCAAGTGATGGAGAAGAGTCGAACCGAAATCCGGGAGGGGGCATCCGGGATGACGAACGCGCAGATCGCGAAAATCTTCGGGGAGATCGCCGACCTCCTGGAATTGAAGGGGGAGAGCCCCTTCCGCATCCGCGCATACCGCCGCGCCGCCATGAACGTGGAAGCCATGCCGAAAGACCTCTCTTCCCTGGAAGAAGGGGAGTTGACCGCCATCCCCGGCATCGGGAGGGATCTTGCGGGGAAAATCCGGCAGTATGCGCAGACCGGCCGGGTCGACCTTTACGAGGATTTAATGAACGAGATCCCGGCAGGGCTGCTTTCCCTCCTGCGGATCCCGGGGATAGGGCCGAAGACCGCCAGGATGCTGTACGACAAGAGGAATGTGAAGAGCATCGAGGAGCTGGAAGCGCTCGCCCGGGGGAAGAAGCTTGCCGGCCTGCCCGGCATCCAGGAGAAGACCGAGGAAAACATCCTCAAGGGGATCGAGCAGGTGAAAAAGGGCCGGGAGCGGTTTTCCCTGGGCATGGGGCTGCCGGTCGCCCGGAACCTCCTGCGCCTTCTCCAGGAATCCGATCCGAAAGGAAAATTCGCACTGGCCGGCAGCATCCGCCGGTGGAGGGAAACCATCAAGGACATCGACATCCTCGCCGCGGGGAAACGTCCGGAGAATATCGCGAAGGCGTTTGTCCGCCTCCCGGTCGCAAAGGAAGTGCTGGAGCAGGGAGCGACGAAATGCTCCGTCCTCATCCCGGAGGGAATCCAGGTGGACCTGCGCGTCGTCGAGGAAGGTTCCTTCGGCGCGGCCCTCCAGTATTTCACCGGATCGAAGGCGCACAACATCAAGCTGCGGGAGATGGCCTCCCGCCGCGGATGGAAGATCAACGAATACGGCCTGTTCCGCGAATCGGACGGCAAAAGGATCGCCGGGCGGGAAGAGGAGGAGATCTACTCCGCGCTCGGGCTTCCCTGGATCCCGCCCGAGCTGCGGGAAGACGGCGGGGAGATCGAGGCGGCGCTCGAGGGAAAACTGCCCGACCTCCTGATACTTTCGGATATCCAGGGCGATCTCCATGCGCACACCCGGTGGTCCGACGGGAGCCACGAGCTGGAGGAGCTTGCCGCCGCGGCGAAAGCGCGCGGCTACCGGTACCTCGCGGTCACCGACCACTCCAAGGGGCTTGGGATCGCCCACGGTCTGGACGGGGAAAGGGTCCGGGAGCAGATCGGGCGGATCGACGCCGCCAACCGGAAGCTTTCCGGTTTCCGCATCCTCAAGGGGATCGAGGTGGACATCCGCGGCGACGGCAGCCTCGACCTGGACGACGAGGTCCTCTCCCGGCTCGACATCGTCGTGGCTTCCATCCATTCGGGGTTCCGGCAGGGAAAGGAGCGGATCACGAACCGGCTCCTGTCCGCGGTGCGGAACCCGTTCGTGAGCGTCATCGCCCACCCGACGGGCAGGCTCATCGGGGAGCGGGACCCCTATGAGGCGGACCTGGAGGCGGTCTTCCGGGAAGCGGCCCGCCGCGGCGTCGCGATGGAGATCAATGCGCACCCGATCCGGCTGGATCTTTCCGACCGCCACGCCAGGATGGCGAAACAGTACGGCATCCCCCTGGTCGTCAGCACGGACACGCACATCACGGCCAACCTGGACTACATGGAATACGGCGTCGGGGTGGCCCGGCGAGGATGGATCGGGAAGGGGGACGTGCTGAACACCCTGGGTACCGCGGCGCTCCTGAAGCGGCTCGCGGCGATGCGCAGGACGGGGCGCGTCAGGGCTTCGTGATCCGCTCCATCCCGCCCATGTAGGGGCGCAGCGGCTCGGGGACGAGGACGGAGCCGTCCTCCTGCTGGCAGTTTTCCAGGACGGCGACGACGGTGCGCCCCGCCGCCAGCCCGGAACCGTTCAGGGTATGCGCCAGCCGGGTCTTTCCCGTGCCGGGATCGCGGAAGCGGATCCGGGCGCGTCTCGCCTGGAAATCGGTGAAGTTGCTGCAGGAGGAGATCTCCCGGTACCGGTTCTGCGACGGCAGCCATACCTCGAGGTCGTACGTCTTGGCGGAGGAGAATCCCAGGTCCCCGGTGCACAGCGTCACGACCCGGTAGGGAAGCGAGAGCCGCCGCAGGATGTCCTCCGCGTCGGCGGTCAGCGCCTCGAGCTCCGCCCACGACTCCTCCGGGCGGCACACCTTGACCAGCTCCACCTTGTTGAACTGGTGCTGCCGGATCATCCCCCGGACGTCTTTGCCGTAGGAGCCGGCCTCCGCGCGGAAACAGGGGGTGTAGGCGGTCATCTTCAGGGGGAGCTTCTCCCCGGGAAGGATCTCGTCCCGGACGATGTTGGTCACCGGCACCTCGGCCGTCGGGACGAGGTAGTAGTCGGTCCCCGCGACCCGGAAGAGATCTTCCTCGAACTTGGGCAGCTGCCCCGTGCCGAAAAAGGATGCCGAGTTCGCCATGAAGGGGGGCAGCATCTCCGTGTACCCGTGCTCCCGGGTGTGGACATCGAGCATGAAATTGATGAGCGCCCGCTCCAGCAGCGCCCCGGCCCCCTTGCTCAGGCAGAACCGGGCGCCGGCGATCTTCGACGCCCGCTCGAAATCGAGGATGTCCAGCTCGGCGCCGATGTCGACGTGGTCGCGCACCGGGAAGGCGAATGTGCGGGGCGTTCCCCAGGTCCGGACGGTCGGGTTGTCCTGCTCTCCCGTCCCCTCGGGGACGGACGGGTCGGGGAGGTTCGGGATGTTCAGGAGAAGCTCCTCCATCCGCGCCTCCAGCGCCGGGAGCCCGGTCTCCATCTCCTTGATCCGCGCCGAAACCTCCTTCATCTTCTCCATGAGCGCGGAGGCGTCCTTCTTCTCCCGGCGAAGGCGCCCGATCTCCTCGGAGGCGGCGTTGCGTTCCGCCCGCAGCGCCTCCACGGAGGACAGGAGCGCGCGGCGCTCCCGGTCGATCCCGGCGAACCCTTCCAGGCTCGCCTGCGACCGGCGCCTGCGCAGCGCCTCCTGCACGGCGGGGATGTTTTCCCGTACGAACTTCACGTCGAGCATGGCAGCCCCTCCCGTTTCACGGGCCGGAATCCCGCATCCCGGATCGTGGCGACGATCTCCTCCTCCGACATCCGGAACGCGACCCCGGCGGAGGCCACGACGTTCTCCTCGATCATCGTGCTGCCGAAGTCGTTCGCCCCGAAGAACAGCCCCAGCTGGGCCACCTTCGCCCCCATGGTCACCCAGGAGACCTGGACCGTGGGGATGTTCGGAAGCAGCAACCGGGATACGGCCAGCACCTTCAGGTATCCCACCGCGTGTCCCAGCCCCGCCGCCGACGTTTCCCCATACCCGGGATCCGCCGACAGGGCGGTGTTGCCCGCCTGGAAGGTCCAGGGGATGAAGGAGGCGAAGCCGCCCGTCTCGTTCTGGAGCTCCCGGACGCGGAGCAGGTGCCTCGCGATCGATTCCGGCGGCTCGACGCTGCCGAACATCATGGTGGCCGAGGTGCGCAGCCCCTGCCGGTGCGCCTCGCGCATCACGTCGGCCCACTGCCGCCAGCCGATCTTCCGGGGGCTGATTTTCGCCCGGACGTCGTCGTCCAGGATCTCCGCGCCGCCGCCGGGGAGGGAGTCGAGGCCGGAAGCGATCAGCCGGCCGATGACCTCACGGATCGGGATCCCGGAGCGGCCGGCGAAGTGCCAGACCTCCGGGGGGGAGAAGCCGTGGAGCCTCACCTTGTGCCGCTTCACCGCGCGGACGATGCGCTCCGCCTCCTCGATCCCCCACTCGGGGTGCAGTCCCCCCTGGAGCAGCACCTGCGTGCCGCCGAGGGCGAGCGTCTCCACGATCTTCTTCGTCAGCGCCTCCTCGGAGAGCACGTAGGCGTCGGGCGCCGACCGGTCCCGGTAGAAGGCGCAGAAGGAGCAGCCGCACACGCAGATGTTCGTGTAATTGATGTTGCGGTCCACCACGTAGCTGACGCCGCCATCCGGGTGCAGGCCGAGGCGGACGCCGTCCGCCGCCCGCCCGAGGGCGAAGAGCGGCGCCTCCCGGAGCAGGAGGGCCGCCTCCTCGAAGGTCGCGGGGCCGCCCGCGGAGGCTTTCTCGAGTGCTTTTTGCCAGCTCACCGGCCGCTTCCGGGGGAGACGGTCTCCGCCGCGGGCCACTCGCGCACGACGTTGTAGAGCGTGTCGCGCTCCACGGGGACCCTGCCCGCCTGGCGGATCATCGTCAACAGCTCGGCGACGGTCAGCTCCTGGCCCGCCTGCGCTCCGGCGGCGCGCGTGATGTGCTCCTCCACCACCGTCCCGTCGATGTCGTCCACGCCGAAATGCAGGGAGATCTGGGCGAGCTTGGGGCCCACCATGATCCAGAACGACTTGACGTGGGCGAAGTTGTCGAGATAGAGCCTGGCCACCGCGAGCGACTGGAGGTCCTCGAGCCCCGTCGTGAATCCCTTGGCGATCTGGGTGTTCTTCGGGTGAAAGGCGAGCGGGATGAACGACTGGAAGCCGCCCGTGCGGTCCTGGAGTTCCCGCAGCCGCCGCATGTGATCGACCCGCGATTCCAGCGTCTCCACGTGCCCGTACAGCATGGTGGCGTTGCTGCGCAGCCCCGCGGCGTGCACGGCCTCCATCACCTCGAGCCACCGGTCGCCGGAGATCTTCTCCGGGCAGATGCGGTTGCGGATTTCCGGGGCGAAGATCTCGGCCCCCCCTCCCGGCAGGCTCCCCAGGCCCGCCTCCTTCAGCTGGCGGATGACCTCGGGAAGCGCGAGCCCCGTGATCTTCGAAAAATAGTCGATCTCCACCGCGGTGAAGGCCTGGATGTGCATGGCCGGGAAGCGCTCCCTCAGGGTTCGCACCATCCGCAGGTAGAAATCGAACGGCAGGTCGGGGTGCAGCCCCCCGACGATGTGGAGCTCCGTCGCCTTCTGGAGGCTGGCTTCTTCCGCGCGGCGCAGGATCTCCTCCATCGTCATCGTGTAGGCCAAGGGCTCTCCCCGGGTCTTGCTGAACGCGCAGAACCGGCACCGGTTGACGCAGATGTTGGTCGGGTTGATATGCCGGTTGACGATGAAGTAGACCCGGTCGCCGTTCTTCCGGCGGTTGGCGAAATCCGCCATCTCGCCCACGGACAGGATGTCCCTGCTGCGCAGCAGGGCGAGGGCATCCGCGTCCGAGAGCCGTTTCCCCTCGTGCACCTTATCCCGTATGGTTCTTAGCGCCGCTTCCATCCGCACCGCCCTTCCGCATCTGCTCCAGGATACGCTCTTCCGCCCCCGCCTCCCGCGGGACGCGGGGGAGGAAGATCGAAAAGGTTACCCCTTTCCCTTCCCGGTTGTCCAGCTGGATCGAACCGCCGTGCTTCTCCACGATCGCGTGGACGATGGGGAGCCCCAGCCCCGTCCCCTTCGTCTTCGTCGTGAAAAACGGGTTGAAGATATTATGGACCACGTCGTAGGGGATCCCGCCCCCCGTGTCCCCGATCAGGAAGACCACGCCGTCCCCTTCCTCCGGGACCGCCGGGCGGGTCGCCACCGTGAGCTTGCCCCCGCTCTCCATCGCCTGGATGGCGTTGGATACCAGGTTCCACAGGACCTGACGGAGCTGGTCCGGGTCGGCGGAAATGGGCGGGAGGCCCGCAGAGAGGTCCAAATCGATCAGGATCCGCGCATCCTCCAGATCCTCGCGGAACATCGCGAGCGCATCCCGGATCTCGGTATTGAGATCCATGCGTTTCACCGCCGGCATCACGTCCCGGGAGAAATACAGGGTCTGGTGGATGATCCTCTCCAGCCGCTGGACTTCCTTGAGGATGATGCGGAGATACTTGCCGTGGGACGGGCTCTCCCCCGCCTCCTCCTGGCCCTTTCGCTCCAGCCGGGCGGCGAAGCCGCCGATGACCGTCAGCGGGTTCTTGATCTCATGGGCGATCTTTGCGGCCATTTCGCCCAGCGCCGCCAGTTTCTCGCTCTGCACCAGCCGGCCCTGGGTCGCGCGCAGGCTTTCCAGCGCGTTCTCCAGGCTCTCGTAGAGCGACGCGTTCTCCATCGCAAGACAGGCCTCGGAGGCGAACATCGTCAGGATCTGGATATCCTCGTCCGTGATCTCCCGCTCCCGGAACTGGTTGTCGACGTAGATCGCCCCGCGCGCCTCCCCCTTGAAGACGAGCGGGACCGCGGCGAATGCGTTGGGATGGCTCCCGCAGAACCATCGGGCCGGTTCCGAGGGGGAGCGGAGGCAGCCGCTCTGGGTGCGGACCGGACGTTTCTCGAGGACGGCCGTCGCCACGAGGCAGTCGCTCCCCAGCAGGGGCAGCGTCATGCGCTCGACGCCGTCCCACAGCAGTTTCCGGAACTCCTCCCCTTCCGCCCCCGGATCGCCGTTCTCCGGCATCTCCCGCGGAAGGTCGGGGGCCTGGCGCACCTCCTTCCGGTCTCGTGGTCCCATCCCCATCCGGGCGGTGAGCGTGAGGCCGTCCTCGGAGAGGAGAAACAGGATGGCGCGGCTGAAATTCAGCCCCGCGGGGGAGGTGAGGGAGCGCATCATGATCTGGAGCAGGCGCTCGGTCTTGACGGTGGACATGAGCGCCCGCGCCAGGTTGTACAGCGTGGAGAGCTGCTGCACCTTGAGCTGGTTGGCCTGGGCCAGCGCCTGCGCCTCCCGGTACATCGCGGAATTCTCGATCATGTTCGCCAGCTGGCTGCACACGGTCTGCATCAGGTTCACGACTTCCATGTCGAAGGCGACGTTCGGCGAGCCGGAGTAATAGCTGATGACGCCCAGTACCTTTCCCTTGGAGACGATCGGGAGCCCGAGAAACGAGGAGATCCCCTGGCGGGAGAGGGGAAGGTACAGGGGAGAGTCCTCCGGCCCGTTGATGAGGAGGGGGCGCTTCTCCCGGAAGATCTGGCTCGCGAGGAGCTTGCCGTGGGCCCGCAGCTCGCGGTGCATGCCCGGCCGCGAGTACCCCTCGTCGACCATCACCTTGAGGGCGCTGCGCCCCTCCGCCGCGAGGCGCACCGTGCACCCGTCCGCCAGCAGCAGCCGGGAAGTGGTCTTCGCCACGTACGACAGGATGTCACGCACCTGGAAGGTGGAGGTGATCGCGCGACCGATCTCGTTCAGCGTGATCAGCTCCGAGACGCGCTTCCGGGCGTCGCGGTAGAGCCGGCTGTTGCGGATCGCGCCCGCGACCTCGGTGGCCGCCACGCGCAGGAGGTGGATGGTTTCCTCCGAGTAACGCGCCGGCGCGACGGTGGAGACGTTCATCACCCCGGAGAGGTACACGTCGGC
>JBLNFH010000246.1:0-3692 GCA_050263475.1 Deltaproteobacteria bacterium | reverse complement strand
GACCTTGATGACCGAGATGAGCTTGTTCAATTGCTTCAGGATCTGCTCGACGATCTGGTCGTTGCCGGTGGTCACGATGGTCATCCGGGAGACGGACGGGTCCAGCGTCTCGGCCACCGAGAGCGACTCGATGTTGAACCCCCGGCCCGAAAACAGGCCGGAGATCCGGCTCAGCACCCCGAATTCGTTCTCCACCTGGACGGATATGGTGTGGCGCATCTCCCCCCTCTCCTTGGCCGGCGCGGGATTCCCGTCAGACGAGCAGCATCTTCGTCAGCGGCGCCCCCGCGGGCACCATCGGGTAGACCATTTCGTTCGGGTCCGTCGGGATGTCGATGATCGCGGGCCCCGGGGCGGCGAACCCCTTCTTCAGGACCTCCCGCACCTCCTCCGGGCGGGTCGCCCGGAATCCCGCGGCGCCGTACGCCTCCGCCAGCTTGACGAAATCCGGGATCTGGGGGAGGCACGTCTGGGAGTACTTCCCCTGGAAAAAGAATTCCTGCCACTGGCGGACCATCCCCAGCGCCCCGTTGTTGAGGATGACCACCTTGACCGGGAGGCGGTACTGGACGGCCGTCGCCAGCTCCTGGATGTTCATCTGGATGCTGCCGTCGCCCGCCACGTCGACGACGAGCCTGCCGGGCATGGCCACCTGCGCGCCGATGGCGGCGGGAAAGCCGTAGCCCATCGTCCCCAGCCCCCCGGAGGACAGGAAGGTGCGGGGACGGTCGAACTTGTAGAACTGGGCGGCCCACATCTGGTTCTGGCCGACTTCGGTGGTGATGATCGCCTCCCCCTTCGTGAGGGAGTAGATCTGCTCGACCACGTGCTGGGGCTTGATCCTGCCCTTCGACGGCTTGTAGGAAAGGGGGTGGGTCTTCGCCCACTTCCCGATCTGCTCCCGCCACGGGGCGATCTTCTCCCGGTAGCGCGCCGCCTCCTTCGTCCCCTTGACGAGCTTGAGCATCTTCTTCAGGACGTCCTTCAGATCGCCGACGATCGGGATGTCCACGGGGACGTTCTTCTGGATGGACGTCGGGTCGATGTCGACGTGGATGATCTTGGCGTGGGGAGCGAACTCGTCCACCTTCCCGGTCACCCGGTCGTCGAACCGCGCCCCCATGGCGAGGATCAGGTCGCAGTGGGAGATCGCCATGTTGGCCGCGTAGGTCCCGTGCATCCCCAGCATCCCCATGAAGAGGGGATCGGTCCCCGGATACGCCCCCATCCCCATCAAGGTCGTCGTGACCGGGATCCCCAGGGCGTGGGCGAGATCGAGGAGCTGCTGGGAGGAACCCGACAGGATGACGCCCCCTCCCACGTACAGGGCCGGGCGCTCCTTTTCGCAGATCATGCGGACCGCGCTTTCCACCTGGCGGGGGTGCCCTTCGTAGTTCGGGTGGTACCCGCGCACGTTGACTTCCTTCGGGAGGGCGTACTCCGCGGAAGCCATGAGGACATCCTTGGGGATGTCGACCAGGACGGGCCCCGGCCTGCCGGTGGAGGCGATATAGAAGGCCTCCTTCATGATGCGGGCCAGGTCCTTCGCCTCCTTGACCAGGTAGTTGTGCTTCGTGCACGGCCGGGTGATGCCGACGATGTCGGCCTCCTGGAACGCGTCGTTCCCGATCAGCAGCGTGGGCACCTGGCCGGAGAACACGACGAGGGGAATCGAATCCATGTACGCGGTGGCGATCCCGGTCACCGTGTTCGTCGCGCCGGGGCCGGAGGTCACCAGGCAGACGCCGGTCCTGCCCGAGGCCCGCGCGAAGCCGTCGGCCATGTGGACGGCCCCCTGCTCGTGGCGCGTCAGGAGATGGCGCACCTTCGTGTTCTTGAAGAGCTCGTCGTAGATGTGGAGGACCGCGCCGCCGGGATAGCCGAACACCACCTCCACACCCAGGTCCGCCAGCGCCTTGACGAATATTTCCGCTCCCGTCATCTTCACGGCTCTTCCCCCTTGAACGGTGCTTCTGCCTTCCTAGTGGATCACCGCGCCGCTCCCCGCGGACCGGACGAGCTTCGCGTAGCGGGCGAGGTAGCCGTCCGCGATCTTCGGCGCCGGGGCCTTCCACGTCTTCCTGCGCCGGGCCAGCTCGGCCGCAGGGACGTCCAGCGTGAGCTTCCGCCTCGGGATGTCAAGGACGATCGCGTCGCCGTCCCGGACGAGGGCGATCGGACCCCCTTCCATCGCCTCCGGGGAGATGTGGCCGATGCAGGGCCCGTGCGTCCCCCCGGAAAAGCGGCCGTCCGTGATGAGGGCCACCTTCGTCCCGAGCCCCATCCCCATGATCGCGGCGGTGGGAGAAAGCATCTCGCGCATCCCCGGCCCCCCCTTCGGGCCTTCGTACCGGATGACCACGATCATGCCGGGCTGGATCTTGCCGGCCATGATCGCCGCCATGGCGGCGTCCTCCGAATCGAACACCCGGGCCTTTCCGCGGAAAGTGAACATCGACGGGTCGACCCCGGACTGTTTGACGACCGCGCCGCCCGGGGCCAGGTTCCCCGTGAGGATGGCGATCCCCCCCTCCGGCCGCACGGGCGCATCGAGGCGCCGGATGATCTCCTCGGAAAGGGGCCGCCCCCTGCGCGCGATCGCGGTGATGTCCTCGCCGGCGACCGTCGGGTTCTTCTTGAGCATCGGGAGCAGCCGGTGGAGCACGGCGGGGATCCCGCCGGAAAACTCGATGTCCTCCATCATGTGGGGGCCCGCAGGGGTCACCGTGGTGAGCTGGGGAGTCTGGCGGGACAGCCGGTCGAACTCGGCCAGCGGGAGCTCCACCCCCGCCTCGTGCGCGATCGCCAGCAGGTGCAGGACCGAATTGGAAGAGCCTCCCAGGGCCAGGTCGACCCGGATGGCGTTCTCGAAAGCGGCGCGGGTCATGATCCGCCGGGGAACGACCCCCTTGCGGACCAGCTCGACGACCCGCTGGCCGGTCGCGAAACCCAGGTGCCGCTTCTTGGACATCCCCGCCAGGGCGGTGGCGCATCCGGGAAGCGACATCCCCATCGTCTCGGTCAGGCAGGCCATGGTGTTCGCCGTGTAGAGACCCTGGCAGGAGCCCTCGCCGGGACACGCCTCGGCTTCGAGATGCCGCAGCATGGAGGCGCCGATCTCCCCGCGCTGGTACCGGCCGACCGCCTCGAAGGTGTCGGTCACGAGGGAGAGCCTGCGGTCGCCCATCCGCCCCGACATCATGGGACCGGCGGTCAGGACGATGCACGGGATGTTCAGGCGCGCGGCGGCCATGAGCATCCCGGGGGTGATCTTGTCGCAGTTGGTGAGCAGCACCAGCCCGTCCAGCGCGTGCGCCTCGGCGACCGACTCGATCATGTCGGCGATCAGCTCGCGCAGCGGCAGGGAATAATGCATCCCCCGGTGCCCCATCGCGATCCCGTCGCAGACGGCCGGGACGCCGAACAGGAACGGGTACCCGCCCCCGGCGTGAACGCCGTTTTCGACGACGCGTTCGAGGCTGCGCATCCCCACGTGGCCCGGCACGAGGTCGGTGTAGGAGGTGGCGATCCCGATGAACGGTTTTCCCATCGCGGCCTGCGGCACTCCGGCGGCGCAGTAGAGCGCGCGGTGCGGCATCCGCTCCAATCCCTTTTTCGTACGGTCGCTTCGCATCCCTCGATCCACCACCCCTTCCCGAAATAAAAAAAACCCCTCGTGCGAGCTTTCGCCC
>JBLNFH010000245.1:0-4850 GCA_050263475.1 Deltaproteobacteria bacterium | reverse complement strand
AGGATATTCATCAGAGTGGACTTTCCCGACCCGGAAGCGCCCATGACGGCGACGAATTCCCCCTGCCCGATCGTGAGGGAGACGCCTTTCAGGGCCTCCACTTCCACCTCGCCCAGCCGGTAGACCTTCCGGAGGCGATCGACCTCGATGACGGGAACCGCCACGATTACCGGAACCCCCGCATCGCGCCGGGCGAGCCGCCAGAAGGGGACGCGGCCGTGGCGCGGACCTCCTCGGTGATCAGCGTTTCTCCCTCTTTCAGGTTTCCCTCGAAGACCTGGGTGAAGGTCCCGTCGCTGATCCCGGGCTTCACGGGCACCGCCTGCGGCGTCCCGTCCTTGCCGACGATGTACACCCGGGCTCCGCCTGTCTCCTTCCTGTCCGCCGCCTTCGATTCGGTCTTGATCTTCCCCGAAGGCCGGTATCGCAGCGCCGCGTTGGGGATCTTGAGCACCCCCTCTACGGTCCGGGTCAGGATCGACACGTTGGTGGTCATCCCGGGCTTGAGCAGCATCTCCTTGTTGTCCACCGCGATGACGACGTCGTAGGTCACGACGTTCTGGGTGATGATCGGCGAGTTGCGGACCTGGTGGACACTCCCCGTGAAGGTCTTTTCCGGGTAGGCGTCCACGGTGAAATTGGCCGCCTGTCCCACCTTCGCCTTCCCGATGTCGGCCTCGTCGACGTTCGTGTCGATCTGCATCTTCGTCAGGTCCTGGGCGATGGTGAAAAGGGTAGGGGTCTGGAAGCTGGCCGCCACCGTCTGCCCGACGTCCACGTTCCGCGAGACGACGGTGCCGTTGACCGGCGAGTAGATCGTCGTGTAGCCGAGGTTCGTCTCCGCGACGGAGAGCGCTCCCTTCGTCTGCTCCACCAGGGCCACTGCCGACTGGACGGCTGCCTCCGCCGATTCGTAGTCGGTCTGGGCGTTGTCCACGTCCGCCTGGGAGACGAACCCGTCCTTGATGAGCTCCTTGTTGCGACGCAGCGTCCGCAGGGAATTGGCCGCGGTCACCTTCGCCTTTTCCAGGTTCGCTTTCGCGTTTTCCACCCCCCCCCGGGACTGCCGGACGGAGGCCTCGAAGAGCCGCGTATCGATCTGTGCGATCGGCTGGCCCTTTTTCACCTGGGAATTGAAGTCGACGAAGATCTTGCCGATCGTGCCCGACACCTGGCTTCCCACCTGGACGGTGGTGACCGCTTTCAGGGTCCCCGTTGCGGATACCGATTGGGTGATATCGCCCCGCTCCACCCTGGCCGTCCGGAAGGGTACCGCCTTCTTGTTCTTCGAAAGGTACAGGTAGGTCCCGCCGGCCGCAAGCAGCACGGCCGCGAGGATGCCGGCGATCGTCTTCTTCATCGGGATCCCTTCCACGCCAGGGTATCGATGGTCTTGTCGTCGATCTTCAGCCCTTGCCGCTCCAGGAGCTCCCCCGTCGCCTTCCAGAGCTGGGTGACGGCGCTCTGGTAGTCGGCGCGCGCCGCCGCAAGGGTTTCCCTAGCGGTGGTGAGGTTCGCCTCCGCATCGAGCACGTCCTTGGTTACCGCCAGCCCCACCTTCTGCCGCTTGATGAAGGACTCGAGCCGCGCCTCCCCCAGCTCCACCCCCTTTTGCGCCGACTCGATCTGCCGGTAGGCCGTGTCCAGCGCCCGGATCGCCGTGCGCACGTCGAGACGGATCGAGTCCTCCAGGCTTTTGATCTGGGCGTCCGCCTGGCGGGTGCGCAGCTGGCTGGCGGCGAGGGCGGCCTCGGCCGCATCGTTGCCGATCGGATAGGAGAAGGACAGCCCCACCGACCAGAAGGGGGTCTTGGCCGACGCCAGGTCGGAAACGGCATCCGGATATCCCGACCTCAGCGCTTCGAGCCCCGCGCTGCCGATCAGCCCCAGGGCGGGAAGGGCGGCGTTCCTGGCGACCCGCGTGTTCAACTCCTGCGTCTTGAGGGCCACCTGCGCGACCCGCAGGTCGGGCCGGGTTTCCAGCGCGATTTTCATGGCCTGCTCTTCCGTGATCCCGACGGGCTCCGCCTTCGGCGCGTCCGCGGGAACCAGGTCCGAACCCGTGGGATACTGGATGGTAGCCCGCAGCCGGTCGGAGGCGTCGCGGACGTTTTTCTCCGCCGCCAGGAGGTCGACTTCCCGCTGCGAGAGCCCGAACGCCGAGTCGAGCAGTTCCACGGATGCCAGGACCCCCGCATTCACCCTCGCACGGTTGCTGGCGTCCAGTTCCTGCGCCGCCGCCAGGGAGGCTTTCCGCGACTTGAGGTTCTCGCGGGCCTTGATCAGGGCGAAGTACTGGTCCCGCACGTTCGCGGTGGTGGTGTTCGCGGCGTTGCGCCATTGAAGGAGCGAAGACTCCTTTCCGTACTCCGCGACGGTGATTCCCTGCTCCGTCACCTCCTTCCCGAATCCCTGGAGAAGCGGCTGGGTAACCGTCAAGGACAGCTTCGGCTCCACGAACGAGGAGATGGAGGTCCCCTGCGTCGTTATCGAGCCGACGCCCAGGCTGGTTCGGCTCCACAGGTTGGTGAAGGCGGCGGAAGCCGTGGCGCCGGTCGAGAGGAGAAAATCGGTGGAAAAGTTGGCGTCGAAAAACCGCCTGCGCTCGGTCAGGTTCCCGGAAGTGTCAAGCGGGGCGTTCTCTCCCCTGTGGTCGACGAGCGCGCCGAGCCTGGGATTGTAGATTCCCTGGGCCTTCCGGATGTCCGTGTCGGAGATCGCGGGGTTGTACGTCTCGACCCGCAGGTCCAGGTTCTTTTCGACGGCGCTGCGCACGGCCTCGTCGAGCGAGACGGGGACCTCTGCGGCGAACACGGGCAGGGGAGACGCAAGCAGCACGACGGCGAGGAACAGACGGATTGAGGTGACCGTACGGACCTCCTGATGTCGCCGGAGTGATGAAATCGACCCTAACATTGTATTCACAAGCGTCCCCCGAGTACAGCAGGCGGGGGAGTCGCGCACGGCACCACTTTCATGAAAACCCGAAGTGGCGTAAAATGTTTCGTCGACAATAAAACACCGGGGAGGGATCCGTTGCGAAGAATCGCCTTGGCCATGGCCGTCGCCCTGCTGTCCTGCGGACTTGCGATCGCCGCGGAACCCGCGAAAAAAGGAGGAAAGCCCGTGGTGCTTCTGGAGACCAGCATGGGGAACATCAAGGTGGAGCTTTACCCCGACAAGGCGCCGATCTCGGTGAAGAACTTCCTCGCATACGTCAAGGAAGGCCATTACGACGGCCTGATCTTTCACCGCGTCATCCGCAACTTCATGATCCAGGGGGGAGGGTTCACCCCGGATATGAAGGAAAAGCGCGCGGCCCATCCCCCCATCAAGAACGAGGCGGGCAACGGTCTGAAAAACGAGCGCGGCACGCTCGCCATGGCCAGGACCGCCGTGGTCGACTCGGCATCGGCGCAGTTTTTCATCAACGTCGTGAACAACGATTTCCTGAACCATGCCAACGACACGCCGCAGGGATTCGGGTATGCCGTGTTCGGGAAGGTGATCGAGGGGATGGACGTCGTCGACAAGATCCGCAACGTCCCGACCGGCACGTTCCGGATGTTCCAGGATGTGCCCAGGGAGCCCGTCACGATCCTCAAGGCCTCGGTGGTCGTACCGAAGTAACCTGCGCATTCGCCACCCGTATGACTTGCCCCTGGTATCGGGTTCAGGGGTTGCGTATGGGGACTCTCCCCCGATTTCGGATTCTCCCGGTTTTGAAATCAAGGTAACGATAATGAGTACCCCGCAGGGAGTCGATATCGAAACCTGTTCTTGAATCGAATAACGCCAACAATATTCTTTTTTGGATTTGTGCAGTTAGCGGCCCCTTTCCGTCCATGCCGGATCCACATTATCTTGGCACGCATATTGTGTTGGGTTCCTCCCGCGACAGATAGCCGTTGATGACCAGGCCGGGTCGGGGGAGAAGCGATGAAATGTTCTCGTGTCCGCCTCACCGTCTCCGTAATATCCCTGATGGCGATCGTTTGTTCCGGATGCGGTGGAGGAGGAGACGGGGGAGGGAGCGCAACGCCCCAGACATCGGAATCAGTGACGTCGCTCGAATGGGATCCCCCGAAGATTGCCGCAGACGGCACCCCGATGGATTCCCGGCGTGATCTCGCTTATTACGAGTTTTACCTTCGGACGGATAAGAACTTCACGGAGATGGACGTGCCGATCGCCCAGGCGGCTGCCTCTCACGATGTGATTTCCCCCAACGGAAAAACGTTTGTAAGGGAGGTTACGAAGGAATTTACGTTGGAGAATCTGCTGCCGTTCACCGAGAAGGGGAAAATGTATTACGTCTCCATCCGGGCGGTCGGTGTCGATGGGCTCAAGTCGGGATTCATGGTCCCTGTCGAATGGGACTTAAGCTGATTCCATCGGGGTGACCATGAAATCAAGGGCCATTGTGTGGATCGGAATGCTGCTCGCCCCATTCGCGCTGACGCATGGCGCCCTGGCCGAAACCAGGAATTTGGCGTGGGACGCCGTCACCCGGTATACGGACGGTTCCCCGATAGACACCGGGAAGACAGTACTTTACACCGTGTACTGGTCCAACGATCCCTGGCTTGCACCGGATACGCTCCGCACGTTGGTTTCATCGACGGCGGCGACTTCCATATCGTTTGACTCTGTGGTTCTAGGGATGACCGCATACCAGACGATCTATTTCACGGTAAAGTCCGTGTTGAGCACCGGCGAGGAATCTTCTCTTTCCGCCGAATTGCCATGGAGTCCCCCCCCCGTTGCCATTTCCGCGGAGCCGTCGGCTCCTGCAGGACTCGGGATTGCCAGGGCCGCCACGTACACGTCATCGGGAGGGTGGCAGATTT
>JBLNFH010000244.1:0-4588 GCA_050263475.1 Deltaproteobacteria bacterium | reverse complement strand
GATGGAGATCTTCCCCTATACCGATTGGTATCTCAAGGGCGGAAGCTTCGACCTCAAACGGACGCTCAAGATGTGGATGGACAAGCACGACGGTGCGTTGGCGAGAGGGTTTGCGGGCATGAGGGTGAGCGGCAATCCGTATTGGCTCGACAACAAGAAGGACTGGGACGATTTCGCCAGCTACGAGGCGGAGATCAACAAAGTGATCGGCGGCACCCGGCTGCTCGTTCTTTGCACCTACTCGCTCAAGAAATGCGGATTGGTGGAGATCCTGGACGTCGTTAAGAACCACGAGTTCGCCCTGGCCATGAACCAGGGCAAATGGCAGGTCGTCAGCAATCCGACGTTCGGGCACGTGCACCCCGCGTGACGCCGCAGAGGATGTCGTAGAGGTTCTTCCTGAATCCCGACCAACGGAAATCAGGCATTCCGTCGATGGGCGAACTGCCCTGGGGCAGCCATTTCTGCCAGTTCTACCGGACCAGGAAGGATCTGCTGGAGGTGCTTGTCCCTTACTTCTTGGCCGGCCTGGAGAGCAACGAATTCTGCATCTGGGTGACCTCCAGGGCCCTCCGCGAGGAGGATGCGGAAAAAGCGCTGCGAAAAGCCTTCCCCCGTTTCGGGTCCGATGCGACGGCAAGTCAGATGGAGATCATTCCCTTCAGCCGGTGGCAGGCACGGGGCGGGAAGACGGGCAGGGCCATCCTTTCCGGCATCGACAAGGCGGTCGCCCGCGGATTCGACGGCCTCCGGCTCGCGTGCGACGCCGTTCCCGACAAGGCAGGCGGCAAAGGCTTCCTCCAATGCGGAACCGATGCCGTCCGCAGCAACAACGTGATCGCGGCGTTCTTGTACCCCCGGGGATCTTTCGACGCATTGGGGCTCATGGAGGTGGTCAAGAACCACCGGTTCGCACTGGTCCGGAACGGCGACCGATGGGAGGTCATCGAGAGCTCGGAAGCGCGTACCGTCAAGGACGAGCTGGAGCGAAGCAAGGAAAAACTCAAATCCCTGTTCAGTAACATGTCGGAAGGGTTTGCCTATTGCCGGATCGTGCTGGATTCCGGAGGAAAGCCGTCGGATTGCACCATCCTCGAGGTCAACGATGCGTTCGAGCGGCTGACCGGCATCAAGGCGAAAACCATCATCGGCAAACGGGCGACCGCCGTGCTTCCGGGGATCGAAAAGGACGCTTCGGGCTGGATCGCGAAGTTCGGATACGTCGCGGCGACCGGCAACCCTGTCCAATTCGACAGCTATTCGGATCTGCTTCAGCGTTGGTACACGGTCTCCGCGTTCAGCCCCCACAGGGGCCATTTTGCCGTCACCTTCAGCGACATCTCCGAGCGGAAGCAGGCGGAGGAGACGATCCGGCATCAAAACATCGTCCTCGACGGAATCGGCCGGATTCTCCAACTGGCGCTCACCTCCGAAACGGAGGAGGGGCTCGGCCAGGCGTTCCTGGCGATCGCCGAAGAAGTGACAAGGAGCGAATTCGGGTTCATCGGGGAAATCGGCCCGGACGGGTTCCTCCATGATCTTGCGATCAGCAACCCGGGATGGGAACTCTGCACGATGCACGACACGACGGGACATCGCAGACCTCCCGGCAATTTCCAGCTTCACGGCCTCTATGGCAAGGTGATCCGCGACGGCAAGGGCTTTTTCACGAACGCGCCGTCGTCGCACCCGGACAGCAACGGCACGCCGGAGGGCCATCCGCGGCTTTCGGCGTTCCTGGGCGCGCCCTTGCTCCAGGATGGAAAATCCGTCGGCATGGTGGGGATGGGCAACCGCGAGGGCGGCTATCGCACGGAGGATCTGGACGCCCTCGTGGCCCTTGCCAATGCAATGGTCCAGGCCCTTCGGCGCAAACGGGCGGAGAAGGCGCTCAGGGCCTCGCTGTCGGAAAAGGAAATCCTGCTCAAGGAGCTAGCGCATCGGACGAAGAACAACATGCAGGTCGTCGGAAGTCTCTTGAGCCTGCAGGCCGTCTCCTCGGCGGACGATAAGCTGCTCGAGGCCCTTGCGGATATCCAGGACCGGATCCGCGCCATGGCGCTCGTGCACGAAAAGCTTTACCGGTCCGGCAACTTCACCTCCCTGAACCTGAAGGACTACGTAACCGACCTCATGGCCTCCCTCCTTCGAACGCATCGTGGAGCCGACGGTCCCGTCCGGACGAACATGGACCTCGAGGATATTTTCATCTCCATCGACGCAGCGCTTCCCTGCGGCCTGATCATCAACGAGCTGGTTTCGAATTCGCTGAAACACGCCTTCCCCGGCCGGAAATCCGGGACCATCTTCCTCTCGTTGCGCCGCGTCGGGGAAAAGATCGAGCTTGCGTACCGGGACGACGGCCCGGGGCTGCCCCCGGATCTCGATCTGACACAAACCAAGTCTCTGGGCCTGAAGCTCGTTTACAACCTCGCGGTGCGGCAGCTTCGCGGCAACCTGGAGATCCGGCACGATCCGGTGGCGGAATTCGTGATCACGTTCGGGGGCTTGGCACCCATGGAAAGGACATAGACGTGGCCAAGCGGGTGCTCATCGTCGAGGACGAGATCATCAACGCAATGGCCCTTTCCGCAACGATCCCGAAGTGGGGTTGCCTCGTCGTGGACATGGTGACGAGCGGCGAAGACGCCGTCCGCGCCGCGGAGGCGCATCAACCCGACGTTGTCCTCATGGACATCAACATCCATGGCGCGATCGACGGCCTGGACGCCGCCAGGGAGATCATCGGCCGATTGGGGATCCCGGTGATCTTCATGACCGGCTACGACGACGATAAAACCGTCCGTGCGGCCAGGGATCTCAAGCCGCTCGCCTTCCTGGTGAAGCCCCTGAACGCGAATCGCCTCAAAGAGCTGCTCACGGGACCCTGAACTCCTTCCGGTCGTTGGTCATCGATTCCCGGCGCCGGTTTCCTCCCGTGTCGGAACCGGGATCGCCGGGAAGAACAGGCTCGCCGCGAACCCCGCGAACGCGATGGCAGCAACCACCCACAGGATCGTCTCCATGCCCGACTGGAGCACCCCCGAAATGCTGCGCACCACCGCGGGGGCCAGCAGGCCGCGTCCCGGCCCGAGAAGGCGGTCGATGGCGCCCTTGGGCGCTCCGCTTCCGGCCAGCGCAGACGCGAGGATGCCGCCGAGGATACCGACGGAGAGCGTGCCGCCGATCGTGCGGCTGAACATCGTGCTCGCGGTGGCGACCCCCCGGCGCTCCCAGGGAACGCTCGACTGCACGGCGATGATGAGCGGCGTGTTGGCGAACCCCAGGCCCATCCCGTAGACGAAGGTGAGGGCCTGCAGCACCCACAGGTGCACGCCCGGCCGCAGGAGGAACGCCAGCAAAAACGCCGCGCCGGACGCCACGGCCAGCCCGCCGCAGATGGGGGGCCGGTATCCGATCCGCGGGAGCAGCCGCCCCGAAAGGGTCGATGCGATGGGCCATCCGATGGAGAGGGGGGCGATGGCGCTGCCGGCGTCGGTGGGGCTTCCCGCGAGGACGCTTTGCACGTACAGGGGCACGTAGGTGACGACCGAGATCATCGCCGCACCCACGAGCACCCCGCTGGTTGACGCCACCGCAATGACGGGTTTCGTGAAGATGTCGAGCGGCAGGAGGGGCTCGGGCGCCCGCCGCTCCGTCCACAGGAAGAGAGCCAGGCTGACCGCGGCCGCCGGGACGAACACAGCGGTCTCCTCCCGGGATCGGGCGGCCAGGAGGGCGAACACCACCGTGAGAGAGAGCAGGACCGCGCCGGCGAAATCGAGCCGGTGATCCTGCCGCTCGACCTTCTCGTGGTAGGCGAAGAGCAGCACCGCGACGCAGGCCATCCCCGGCGGGATATTGATGTAGAAGATCCAGCGCCAGGAGAGCCATTGGACGATGGCGCCCCCGAGGACCGGGCCGACCAGGCCCGCGAATCCCCACATGGCGGCCAGCAGCCCCTGGACGCGGGCCCGCTGATGCACGTCGAAAAGGTCCCCGACGATGGTCAGCGCGACCGGCTGGATCGCCCCGGCGCCGATCCCCTGGATGGCGCGGAAGAGGATGAGCTCGTTCATGCCGTCGGCGTGGCCGCAAAGGAAGGAGCCGGCGAGGAACACGGCGATCCCGGCGATCATCACCGGCTTGCGGCCGTAGAGATCGGCCAGCTTGCCATGGATGGGCAGGGTCACCGTCGTCGTCAGCATGTACGCCGCGAACACCCAGGAATAGAGGTGGATCCCTCCCAGGTCGCCCACCGCCGTGGGCATCGCCGTGGAGACAACGGTCATCTCCATGGCGGCGAGGAAGAGGCCGAGAAGGAGCGCGAGCACGGTCAGGGGGCGGCTGGTCGTGCGGGCCGGGGGGAGCTTCCCGCCTGCGGGAATCATTGGCGCGTTACGAGTGTCCAATCGCGGCGGCTCCCCTCAAAACAGAAATTATACCGGAAATCGTACCTGGAACCGGGTGTTGCACGGTCTCGCTCGAATCTCCCGATGACTACTTCAGCGGTGCCAATACGATATCGGAGACGATCTCCTTCTCCCCTCCGCGCAGGTACATCTGGGTCGTGAGCGGCCGGTAGCCG
>JBLNFH010000243.1:0-6269 GCA_050263475.1 Deltaproteobacteria bacterium | reverse complement strand
GAGGTTCAAGCCCTCTTCGAACTCGGCGGTGGGCTGGTCGAATTGCATCCCGAAGACATAGGACCCCTTCGGCTCCTCCGCCCCGCGGAACCAGACGACCTTTCCCGATACATGGACCGGGGGATCGCCCTCGACGAAAACGGTCGCATCCACACGGTTCCGCGTCGTCATCAAGGTGTCGTACATGACATGAATGCCGTCGGGAGCGATCTTCGGGGTGATGATCGACATCCCGAGCGTGGAAAGGTCTCTCACGACCCCGGTCACCGGGGACGATACCCGGCTGGGGTCCCTGCCGCTCTGGACCGTGAATACCACGGTAGCCATCCTCTGGAGTCTCTCCTTTCGTCTTCGTTCCCTGGAGAACAGGTTCATTCGGGAACTCCTTCCCGCTTGCCCTCATCCATGCGCCGCAAGCCTTCCATCATCAGCTGCATCTCGTCCATGGCGATGGTCCGCAGCTGGGTCGTCTGGCCGTGGGCGATGACGAAAGGCCCCTCCTGGAGGTGGAGGAGTTTGTAGAAGGCCTCCTCCCCGGATAGGCTTCCCGCCTCGCAGTGGCGGATCCGCCCGTTCTCGAAATAGATGCGCCCCTCTTTCCCCCTGGAGTCTTTCAGGGTAACACATGCGGTCTTCAATCCGAGGTGCAAAGTCTGAACGATGTCGGGGATCCCCAGGTTCTGGAGGTCTCCGATCACCCCGGTGCTCGCGCCCGTGGCCCCCTTCCGGTGACGGGAGTCCCTCCGGATGATGTTCCGGATCCGGGCGGCCAGCTCCTTCAGGTCCACAGGCTTGACCAGGTAATCCTCGGCGCCGAGGTACAGCGCCTCCACCTTCAGCGCGGTGTCTTCCTTGGCGGTCAGGAAAACGACCGGGATATCCGCAAGCCCCCCCGTTCCCCCCCGCATCTTTCGGAACAGGGAGAGTCCGTCCAGGACCGGCATGATCACGTCGACCACGGCCAGGTCCGGCTTCTCCAGACCCATCAGCCGCAGCGCCTCCACGCCGTTGTCCGTTGCGACGACGTCGAACCCCTCGTTCACCAGCCTGAGCTTCAGGAGCGTGAGGTAGTCGACCTCGTCGTCCACCATCAGGATCTTGGGCTTGGCCCCCACCCCGCGGAAGTAGAATTTCTTTTCGATCACGCCGGTGAAGATCTCCACGACCTCCGGGTCGAACTGGGTCCCCACGTTTTTATGGAGCTCCTTGATCGCCGCTTCCTTGGTCAGGCTGCGCCGATAGGGGCGGTTGGCGGTCATCGCCGCGAAGGCGTCGACGACGGTCAGGATGCGGGCGCCGATGGGGATCTCCCTCCCTTTCAGACCGTCCGGGTAGCCCTTGCCGTCGTACCGCTCGTGGTGATGGAGAATGATCGGACGGATCTTCCACGGGAAATCGATCGAATCGAGGATCTTCGCGCCGTTCTCGCAGTGGGACTTGATCGTCCGGTATTCCAACTCGGTGATCTCCTTCTTCACCGTCAGGACCTCGTTCTTGACGCCGATCCTGCCGATGTCGTGCAGCAGGGAGGCCACCAGGATCTCGTCGATCCGTTCCTGGCTGAGCCGCATCTCCTCGGCCACGGAGCGCGCGTACTCCATCGTGATGTGCGAGTTGCCCCCGAAGAACGGGTCGTTCACCTCGAGGAGGCCCACCAGGATATCGATCGTTTCGATCAGGCAGTTCTTGAGACGGTCGTCGGTCACCGGTTCCGCCACCGGCAGGCGGTCCTCCCCGGTCTCCCGGAGCAGGTCCAGCAGTTCCCCCTGGTCGAGGATGAAGTCGGAGGAGCCGAACCGCAGCACGTCGTTCGAGCCCTTGATGATCGTGAAGGAGGAAACGACGATGACGCGCGTCTTCGGGGACACCCGGTGGAACCGCCGCTTGAGATCGAGGCCCGATACGTCCGGAAGGAACCGCTCGCACAGGGCGAAGTCCATCCCGGCGTTTGAGGCGATCTTGAGCGCCTCCGACCCGCTGCCGGCCAGCGACACGTGGAACCCCGACTCCGAAAGGAGGTTCGCCAGCATGTCCCGGACGGTCGCGTCGTTGCTGATCACGAGGATCGACTTTTTCTGCATCGCCTCCCCGGGCCCTCTTTGCCTTACGGCTTCAGGAAGTCCTCCCCGGTCATTTCCGGGGGAGGGGGGATTTCCAGCAGGCGGAGCATCGTGGGGGCGAAATCCTCCAGGGCGCGGTCCTCCTTGAGGACGCGGTCCCTGCCCGCCGGATCCGCGTAGATGAACGGAACGAGGTTCGTCGTGTGCGCCGTGTGCGGCTGCCCCGTTTCCGGGTCCACCATCAGCTCGGCGTTCCCGTGGTCGGCGGTGATCAGGGCGGCTCCCCCGACCTCCCAGATCTTCTCCACGACGCGCCGCAGGTTGTCGTCAACCGCCTCCACGGCCCGAATGGCGGCGGACAGGATCCCCGTGTGCCCGACCATGTCCCCGTTCGCGAAGTTCAGGATCACGGCGTCGTGCCGGCCGGAGCCGACCTCCGCGGCCGCGCGCTCCCCCACCTCGTACGCGCTCATCTCCGGCTGCAGGTCGTACGTCGGCACGGAGGGGGACGGAACCAGGATGCGCGTTTCCCCGGGGAACGCCTTCTCCTCTCCCCCGTTGAAAAAGTAGGTCACGTGCGCGTACTTCTCGGTCTCCGCGATGCGCAGGTTCCGGATGCCGTGGGCGGCGAAGACGGCGGCCAGGATGTTCTCCATCGGGTGCGACGCGAACCCCACCGGCAACCCCAGCGTTTCATCGTAGGAGGTCATGCAGGCATACTTCAGGCCCAACCGCTCCGGGCGGGGAAACCGGTCGAACGCCTCCGCGGTGAGGGCCCGGGAGATCTCCCGGGCGCGGTCCGCCCGAAAGTTGAAGAAGATCACCGAGTCTCCGGGGCGAATGCATCCCGCGGGACGGCCGTCCCGCTCGATCACCACGGGCTCCATGAACTCGTCGGTCTTTCCCGCCGCGTAGGAGGCCGATACCGCCGCGACCGGTTCCGCGGCCTTCTTCCCTTCTCCCCGGACCATCGCGCCGTAGGCCCGCTCCACCCGCTCCCACCGGTTGTCCCGGTCCATCGCGTAATACCGGCCCATGATCGTGGCGACCTCTCCGGCCCCGATCTCCTTCATCTTCTCCAGCAGGTTCTCCACGTGGTGGACGCCGCTGGTCGGCGGGGTGTCCCTGCCGTCGAGGATCGCGTGGACGCACGCGCGGGGAACCCGCCGCTGCTTCGCCATCTCCAGGAGCGCGTACAGGTGCGTGTGGAGGGAATGGACCCCGCCGTCGGACAGCAGTCCGATGAGATGAAGGGTCTTCCCCCGCCCGGCGGCCGAGTCCATCGCGTCGCAGAAGGCGGGGACCCGGAAGAACTCTCCCGTGCGGATCGCCTTGGAGATCCGCACGAGATCCTGGTAGACGACCCGGCCCGCGCCCAGGTTCAGGTGCCCCACCTCCGAGTTGCCCATCTGCCCCGCGGGCAGCCCCACGCGCTCCTCGGATGCATGGACGAGCGTATGGGGGAACTCCCTCCACACTCGGTCGAAGAACGGGGTATCGGCCAGGGCGATCGCATTGGCTTCCGCTTCCTCGCGATAGCCCCAGCCGTCCAGGACGATCAGCGCGACCAAGCGTCGTTTCATGTCAGATATTATAGAACACTCCCTTTCCCTCGAACCTTGAGGCGGGACCGAGCTCCTCCTCGATCCGCAGCAGCTGGTTGTACTTCGCCATCCGGTCAGTGCGGGAAGCCGACCCGGTCTTGATCTGGCCGGTGTTCAACCCCACCACGAGGTCGGCGATCGTGCTGTCTTCCGTCTCCCCCGAGCGGTGGGAGACGACGGCGGTCCAGCCCGCCCGCTTCGCCATCTCCACGGCGTCGACCGTCTCGGTCAGCGTCCCGATCTGGTTCAGCTTGATGAGGACGGAATTGGCCGCCTGCGCCTCGATCCCCTTGCGCAGGATCTTCGGATTGGTCACGAAGATGTCGTCGCCCACGATCTGGATCTTCTTTCCCATTTCCCTGGTGAACAGCTTCCAGCCCTCCCAGTCGTCTTCGGAGAAGCCGTCCTCGATGGACAGGACCGGGTACTGCCGGCACAGGTTCTCGTAGAACCGCACCATCCCTTCCGCGTCCTTCTTCGACCCGTCCGACTTCCGGAAGACGTATTTCCCCTTCCCCCCGAACTCGGAGGCCGCCGCGTCCAGCGCGATCCCGATCTCCTTGCCCGGCTTGTAACCGGCCTTCGTGATCGCCTCGAGAATGACCTCGATCGCCTCGGCGTTCGACGACAGGAGAGGCGCGAACCCTCCCTCGTCGCCCACGTTCGTGTTCAGGCCCTTCCCCTTCAACACCTTCTTCAGGTTGTGGAACGTCTCCGCGCCCATCCGGAGCGCCTCGGAGAAGGACTTCGCCCCGACCGGCATGACCATGAACTCCTGGATGTCGACGTTGTTGTCCGCGTGGGAGCCACCGTTCAGGATGTTCATCATCGGCACGGGCAGGGTGCGCCCGCCGACGCCTCCCAGGTACTGGTACAGGGGAAGGCCGCTGGCATCCGCCGCCGCTCTCGCCGCGGCCAGCGAAACGGCCAGGATGGCGTTGGCGCCCAGCTTTCCCTTGTTCTCGGTGCCGTCCAGGTCGATCAGGACGCCGTCGAGGTACGACTGCTCGGCGGCATCGAGGCCCAGCAGCTTCGGCGCGATCACCTTGTTGACGTTGCGGACCGCCTTCAGGACCCCCTTGCCCAGGAACGCCTTCGGGTCGCCGTCCCGCAGCTCCACCGCCTCCCGCGTCCCCGTGGAAGCGCCCGAGGGGACGATCGCACGCCCCTCCGCCCCGGACTCGAGGCGCACCTCGGCCTCCACGGTCGGGTTCCCCCTCGAGTCGAGCACCTGCCTCCCGTGCACATCGATGATCATCGTCATCCGGCAAACCTCCTCCATCGTTGTGGAAAGATTACGGACGAATGAATTCCTTTCCCCCCATGCGCACGGAGAGCACCGGGCAGGGGGCGCTGCGGACCACCCTCTCGGCCGTGCTGCCGAAGATGACGTGCTCCACCCCCGTGCGGCCGTGCGTGCCGATCACGATCAGGCCGGCCGCGCATTCGCGCGCCTTCCCGATGATTTCCCGGTACGGGATCCCGGAGGCCAGCATCGTGTCGAAATTCTCGAACCCGGAGAATTGGGCGGCGAGGAAAGCGTCCAGGCTCTCCTGGGCGAACTGTTCCATGCGGCTTCGAAGCAGCTCCAGCGGGACGTCCCCCCGGAACATCGGGTCCAGCGCCGCCGGCTCGTCGAGGACGTGGAGAACGACGATGCGCGAGCCGAACTGCTCCGCGAGCAGCCTCGCGACCCGCGCCGCCTCCGCGGAACATTCGGAAAAATCGGTGGGAAGCAGGATCTTCGAGAACACGGAGGCCTCCTGCAAAATAAAAATCCCCGGCCGCGATGCGCACGCGGCCGGGGAATCTGAATTTCCGCGAACGGGAACCTGTCGCTACTTCTTCTTGCCGCCGACCGCTTCCTTCAGGGCCTTGCCTGCCGTGAACTTGGGAACCTTGGCCGCCTTGATCTTGATCTGCTCGCCGGTCTGGGGGTTGCGTCCGATGCGGGCCTTCCGGTTGCTCACGCTGAAGGTTCCGAAACCCGTCAAGGCAAGTTTGTCGCCCTTCTTCAATGACTTTCCGACCGCGGCGATGAACCCGTTGAGCGCCTTCTCCGCCACAGCCTTGCTGATGTCCGCCGACTCAGCCATGGAAGCAACCAGATCCGCTTTCGTCATCTCCTACCCTCCTTGAGAGTTTTATCAGGTTCCCGATTGCCCCTAAACGCCGGCATCCGGTAGATCTATCGGAAAAACTGTTTGTTTAATTAAGTCGTAAAGGAACTTTAGTGTCAAGGGAATTGTCAGACAATCACGGGCCTTTGGGAGGTTCCGCGGGGAGCCATCAGCTTGACGAGGATCATGCCCGCGAGAAACCCGCCGACATGCGCCCACCAGGCGACTCCGCCGGAAAGAGCATCGGCGTGCCCGAGGGTGAGCGCGCCGCTCAAAAACTGGATCAGGAACCAGATGCCGATGAAGATGTACGCGGGAATCTCGACGACCGTGAAAAAGATGAAGATCGGAAGCAGCGTGACGATCCGCGCGCGGGGGAACAGGAGGATGTAGGCACCCAACACGCCTGCGATCGCCCCGGAGGCGCCGACGTTGGGGACCATCGAGTTCCACTGGAACACGATCTGCGCAGCGAAGGACAACAC
>JBLNFH010000242.1:0-4797 GCA_050263475.1 Deltaproteobacteria bacterium | reverse complement strand
TGGCGGAATAGGAGGTGAACAGGAGCAGGAGCGACCCGATGACCCCGAAGGTCGTGCCGGATTCGAACAGGCTTCTCAGGTTCGGAACGAGCACCCGCGCCCCGTAAGGGAACGTGTCCCTCAGGATGTATCCCAGCGTCTCGAACGGCAGCTCGTTGCGCCCGATCAGCAGGGCGGACGCGGCAAAGACGAAAAAAAGGATGGGGATCGCAGCCAGGAGAACGTTGAAGGCCACGGCGGCGCTGTAGACCAGGCCATGGCTCCGGAAGAAGTGGACGGTCCCGTCGCCGGCCACCTCCAGGATGCGCCTTGCGGCGGCCCTCATTTTTCCCGATAGACGATGCGGATGGGCGACCCGTTGAATCCGAAATGCTCCCGGATCTTGTTCTGCACGTAGCGGGTGAACGATTCGGGAACGCTTTTCCGGTCCTTCACGAAAACGGCGAACGAGGGGGGCATCACGCCGACCTGCGTCATGTAGAGCGCACGGTTCCGGACGTGCTTCGACGGGATGGGGACCGAGTAGACGAACGTCTGGGCCATCTTGTTCAGCACCGCCGTCGGGACCCGGCGGCGGAATCCCTCGAATGCCTCCTCGATTTTCTTGAACAGCAGGGAAAGCCCTTTCCCGCTGGTGGCGACCGTGGGGACGATCGAGGCGAACGTTGCGTACTCCAGCCCTTCCTGGATCGCGCGCAGGCCTTTCCGCCTGTCCTCCTCGCCGTTCCAGAGGTCCGCCTTGTTCGCGGCCACGACCACGGCCCGGTCCTCGTTCAAGACATATCGCAGGATCTGCTGGTCCTGGTGGGTCAACCCTTCGTGGCCGTCGATCATCACGACGGCGAGATCGCACCGGCTGAGCGAGTCGAGGCTCTTGATCACGGAAAACTTCTCCAGGACGTTTTCCGTCTTTCGCTTCGCCCGGATGCCCGCGGTGTCGATGAAGAGGTACCGCTTCCCCCCGAATTTCACGAGGACGTCGATCGAGTCGCGGGTGGTCCCCGGCACCTCCGAGGCGATCACCCGCTCGTATCCGACCAGGGTGTTCACCAGCGTGGATTTCCCGACGTTCGGGCGGCCGACGACGGCGATCCGGGCGACGCCTTCCTCCTGCCGGGGCTCCTCCTCGGGCGTCTTGGGGATCAGGGCGGTGACCTCGTCGAGCAGCTCGCCCACCCCCGTGCCGTGCTCGGCGGAAACGGGGAAGATCCTGCCCGCGGCGAGCTCGTGGAACTGGTCGATGCTTTCCCTCCCCGCCCGGACGTCCACCTTGTTCGCGGCGAGGAAGAACCGCTTCTCCCGCTCGCGCAGCATTCCCGCGATCTCCTTGTCCAGCGGGAGGACGCCGTCCCGCGCGTCCACGAGGAAGATGACGACGTCGGACTCGTAGATCGCCCGCAGGACCTGCCCGCGCACCTTGGCGAGAAGGTCGTCGTCTTCCTGCTTCCCCGGCAGGTATCCGCCGGTGTCCACCAGGTGGAACCGCTTCCCGTCGACCTCCACGGGCACGGAGACCAGGTCCCGCGTCACTCCCGGGGTGCCGAACGTGATCGCGCGCCGCCGGCCCGCGATGCGGTTGAACAGGGTCGACTTCCCGACGTTCGGTCGGCCGACCAGCGATATGGTGAAACCGGTCTTAGACATACCCCAGCCGGGAAAGCGATGTTTCGTTTCGGGTCCAGTCCCTCTCGACCTTCACGAACAGCTCCAAGTATACCCGCTCCCCGGTCTCTTTCTCCAGTTCCAGCCGCGCCTCCGTGCCGATCTTTTTCAGCACCCGGCCTCCCTTCCCGATGATCATCCCTTTCTGGGAGTCCCGTTCGACGTAGATCTCGGCGCGGATCCGCACCAATCTCTTGTCCGGCTCCTCCTTGTACTCCTCGATCGCGACGGCCACGCTGTAGGGAAGCTCCTCGGACAGCTCGTTGAACAGCTTCTCCCGGATGATCTCCTTGGCGATGAACCGCATCGGCAGATCGGTCAGGTCCTCCTCGGGGTAGTAGGCGGGCCCTTCCGGAAGGAGGTCGAACAGGCCGGACAGGAAGGCGTCCACCCCATGGCCCTTCGTCGCGGAGAGAAGGTACCCTTCCCGGTAGAGGCCGCTCTCCATCAGCGCGTCCCGCCGCGCCTTCGCCGTGCTCTCCCCCATGCGGTCCACCTTGTTGACGACGAGCAGGCGGGGCACGACGACGTTGGAGAGGATCCCCCGCACCAGCGTTTCCTCCTCGCCGGCCTGCCCGGGACGGTCGTCCACCAGGTGAACGACGATGTCGGACTCCGAAGCGATCCGCTCCGCGGTCCGGACCATGTAGCTGTTCAGGGCCTTCTTCGGCCGATGGATCCCCGGGCTGTCCAGGAAGACGATCTGCCCCCTCTCCCCGTTGAAGATCCCCGCGATCCGGTCTCTCGTGGTCTGCGGCTTGCTGGTGACGATGGCGATCTTGGCGCCGAGGATGCGGTTGAGCAGCGTGGACTTGCCGACGTTCGGCCTGCCCAGCAGGGCGACGAACCCGGATTTCTTCCCTTCCGGCATTTACGGCCCTTCTTCCAGCCCGAGCCGGGAGAGGAGCTTTTCCGCCGCCTCCATTTCCGCTTCCTTCTTCGTTGCCCCGCGTCCCGCCGCTTCGGTCCCGTCCGTCAGGCGGGCCTCCACCGTGAACGTGTGGGAGTGCGGGGGGCCGGTCACTTCGAGGAGCCGGTACTTGGGCAGGGGGATCCTGCGCTTCTGGCACCATTCCTGGAGCCGGCTCTTGGCGTCGAACCCCGCGACCAGGTCCGCCACCATCTCCTCTTCCCAGAAATTCCCCAGGATGAACTGCTTCGCTTTTTCGTATCCCCCGTCCAGGAAGACCGCGCCGGCGATCGCCTCCACGGCGTCGGCGACCATCTTGCGGGTGACGCCGCCCCCTTTCTCCCGCACGGAAGGGTCGGTCTGCAGCAGCTCCGGGACCCCGATCTTCTCGCCGACGCGCACCAGGTTGCGGTTGTTGATGACCGCGGAGCGCGCCTTCGACAGGACGCCTTCCCCGGTATCGGGAAGCCTCCGGAACATCTCCTCCGCGACGCACAGGTTCAGCACGGCGTCCCCCAGAAACTCGAGCCGCTGGTAGGACATCTCGCCGGAATTGCCGCCGGCGACGGAGGCGTGCCGCATCGCCTCCTTGAGAAGCCGCGACGAGGTGAACTTGTAGCCGATCCGCCGCTCCAGCTCAGACATGGGTTCCCATCCGCTCCCCGGCCAATCCCTTCCCCGCGACCCTTGCCGCGCGAACCCGGAACAGGCTGCCGATGTCGGCGCTCTCCCCGGGAAACGCCACCTCCACGTAATTGCCCGAGGTTCCCGATACCCCCCCCTTCCCCGGGCGAACGGTTTCGGCAAGCACCTCCAGCTCCCTGCCGACCTGGCCCTCGAGGTACGCGGCCCTTTTTTGCGCATCCAGCCGCAACAACCGCGCGACCCGCTCCTTCTTCTCCCGGGAGTGGACGTCGTCGGGCCACTGCGCGCTTTCCGTCCCCTCGCGCGCCGAGTAGGGGAAGACGTGGAGATAGTGTACAGGGAGTCCCTCGAGGAATCGAACCGTCTCCTCGAAATCGTCCGCGGTTTCCCCGGGGAAGCCGGCGATCACGTCGGCTCCGGTTTGCACATTTTCCACCTTGTCCGCGACGCGAAAGGCGACCTCGGCGAATTTTCCGGTGTCGTACGGGCGGCGCATCCGGGAAAGGGTCCTGTCGCACCCGCTTTGCAGGGGGATGTGCAGGTGCGGGCAGACCCGTTCGGACCCGGCGACGGCATCGATCAGTTTTTCGGTGATCTCCATCGGCTCGACGGAGCTCAGCCGCAACCGGACGGTATCCGTTTCCTCGAGGATCGCCCCGATCAGGCCGGCAAGGCCGTCCTTATCCCCGCGGTCCGCGCCGTACAACCCGATGTGGATCCCCGTCAGCACCAGCTCCCGCGCGCCTTCCCGTTCCGCCTCGACCGCTTTCCCGAGGATCTCTTTCGGGGAGAGGGAACGGCTTTTCCCGCGCGCCAGCGGGACGACGCAGTAGGCGCAGTGGAAATCGCACCCGTCCTGGATCTTGAGGAAATACCGCCGGTGCCCCAGCAGCAGATCCGCCGCATATTCCGAAAAGGGAGCCGGTTCCGTCGAACCGCCGCCCCCGAGTTGCCGCAGGAGAGACCCGAGCGCGCCCGCCTCCCCGATTCCGACCCAAAGGTCGGCTTCGGGAAGCTTCGGCCTTTCTCCGGGGGAGGACTGCGCGTAGCAGCCGGTAAGGATGACCGTAGCGCCCGGATGGTCGCGCCGCGCCCTTCGGACGAAGGCCCGGCTGTCCCGGTCGGCCCGGTGGGTCACCGTGCAGCTGTTGACGACGATCACGTCGGGGCGCGCCGCGGGGGGAACGACCTCGAACCCGGCGAAGGCCGCTTCCCGGGCGATGGAAGCGGAATCGGCGAAGTTCGCCTTGCACCCGACGGTGACAACCGTCAGACGCTTGCGCATTCGATCCAGCCGCCGCCCAGCACCTCGTCCCCGTCGTACATCACCAGGACCTGCCCCGGCGTCACGCTCTTTTGCGGAGCGTCGAAGCGGACGGAGAGCTTCCCGTTCTCGAACCGGACCGTGGACGGGATGCCCGGGTGCCGGTACCGGACCTTGACGGTCGAGACGAATTCGGCGGCCGGGGGCGCCCCCGCGACGAAGGACGGGCGATGGACGACCGCTCCCGTGGAAAGCGTCTCGTCTTCGGTCCCCAGGATCACCTCGTTGCGATCGGCGTCGCTCGCCACGACATAGA
>JBLNFH010000241.1:0-2591 GCA_050263475.1 Deltaproteobacteria bacterium | reverse complement strand
GGAAGCGGCGTTCGGTACGGAGAAGGAGATCGTCGTTCCCCGGACCATCGCCTGCGCGGAATGCAGCGGCAGCGGGGCGAAAAAGGGAACCCATCCCGAGCGGTGCGCGGCCTGCAACGGGCGGGGCCAGGTCTCGGTGCAGCAGGGGTTCTTCTCGATGACCCGGACGTGCGGCCGCTGCCACGGTACCGGGGAGATCATCCGGGACCGCTGCCCGGCGTGCGCGGGGAACGGGGCGGTCAGGGAGAATCGATCCCTCAAAGTGAAAATCCCCGCGGGCGTGGACAACGGGACCCGGCTGAAGCTGCGGGGAGAAGGGGAAGCGGGACAGAACGGGGGCCCGTCGGGCGACCTCTACGTCGTGGTATCCGTGCGCGAGCATCCCTTCTTCGTGCGCGACGGGGAACACCTGCTCTGCGAGGTGCCGATCACCTTCCCCCAGGCGGCGATGGGGGACGCGATCGAGGTACCGACCCTTTCCGGCAAGAAGAAGCTGACCATCCCTCCGGGAACCCAGTCGGCCCAGGAGTTCGTGATGCGGGGCGAGGGGATCGCCGTTCTCAACGGGCACCGCCGCGGGAACCTCGTGATCCGCGTCGTCATCGACGTTCCGAGGAAGCTTTCCAAGAGGCAAAAAGAGCTGCTGCTCGAGTTCCAGGAGCTTTCGGGCGATTCCCCGGGCCCCATCTCCCGCAGTTTCCTGGAGAAGGTAAAGGAGATCTTCGGTTGAAACGCAGGACGGCCTGGGTTCTCGGATGTTTCCTGCTGGCCGCGCCGATCGCCGTAGCCCGGGGGCAGGAACCTCCGCTTTATCCCGCGGCGGAAACCGTTCCCGTCGCGCGTCCCGTTCCTCGCACCGCTTACCGGGGCCTCCCGGTCGCCCTCTTCTGGAAGGCCGAGACGGATTTCCAGGCCGGCAGGGCGGAAGAGGCGCTTTCCCGTTTCCTGGACCTGGCCTACAGCAACGTCGAAGACGAGCGCAAGGGATTCGTGTGGATGCGGGTGGGGGAGCTCCTGCTCGCCAAGGGAGAGCTCGAACCGGCCCTCTCGGCGGCGGACAAGGCGATTCTCCTGTCCCGTGCCCGGTTCCTGGCGCTCTCCGCCATGGATCTCAAGTTCCGGGTGTACGAGCGCATGCAATGGAAGTCCGAGGCGCGGCAGCTGGCGGCCTACCTGCTGGAGCAGCAGTACATCCATGCCGATCCCCCGAAGCTGCTCGCCTTCATGGGTCGCGCGGACATGGAAACCGGCAGGGTCAGCCGGGCGATGGGATTGTACCGGCGCGCCGCCGCCGCGGCGCACACGCCGGAGGAGGGCGCGCGGATCCGCGCGGAGAGGGACGCCCTGATCGACGGCATCGCCGACATCTCTGCGCTGCGGGAGGCGTCCGAGGCGGAGGAGGAGCCGGCGGTGAAGGCCCGCCTCTTCATGGCGCTCGGGCGGCTGGCGTCGCGGAAGGGGTTCTCCGGCATGGCGGCGTTCGCCCTCGAAAAGGCGGCGCGGGGGGGAGGTACCGGCGGGCAGGAAGCCGCGGAGCAGCTGTTCCGCCTGGAGAAGATCCTCGCATCGCGCCCCAAGATCGTCGGGCTGGCTCCGCTCAGCGGAAAGCTGGCGGACATCGGGTTTGCCATTCTCTCGGGCGCGGAAGTCGCCCTGCTGGAAATGCGCCAGAAAGGCAACGACCGCCTTCCGCCGGTCGTCCGGTGGGTGGACACCGGCGGCCAGCCCGACCGGGCGCGGAGGGAGTTCCTGGCGGCGGCGCAGGATCGAAGCGTCGTCGGGTTCCTGGGTCCGTTGACCGGGGAGGAGGGGCGGGCCGTCGGGGCCGTCTACGGTCCGAAGGCTCCCCCGGTCCTATACCTGGGGCAGAAGGCGATCCCGGAGAAACCTTTCCTGTACGGTTTCGGCCTTTCGCCGCTGGCGGAGGCTCGGGCGGTCCTGTCCTGGATGCATCGCAGCGGGCAGTCCGATCTGCTGCTTTTCTACCCGGAAAACGGCTACGGAAAGGGGTTCGCGGAGGCGGTCGCGGCGGCGGCGCAGGAGACCGGAATCCGCGTGGGCAAGTCGGTTTCCTACCCGCCCGATATCAAGGATTTCACCGACGTGATCCGGAAGGCCGTCGGGCAAACCGCTTTCGCGCGCGGATCCAAGACCCGGGAGAAGGGGAAAGGGTTGCGGCTGCGGCAGGAAGGCATTCTCATCGCCGACCGGTGGGACCGGGTCTTCCTCCTCGCTTCGCAGCTTCGGTATTACAACGTGTACGTTCCCCTCGCGGGATTCTCCGGCTGGAACGACCCCGAGCTGATCCGGAAGGCCGGCGACGCCGTGGCGGACGCAGTGTTTTCCGTCGATTACGCCGACGCGATCCCCGGCACCCGGGGGGAAAGATTCCGCACGGATTACCGGGATGCGGTCCGGGCGGCCCCGTCGCGGTTCGAAGCGATGGGATACGACGGGGCGATGCTGTTCGCCGAGACGTTGGGCATGAATTCCGCGAAGGAGGACCGCTCCGCCGGGGAAACCGCGCGGGAGCGGATCACCCGCCTGAGGACGTTCCAGGGCGTGACGGGAACGTTCCAGTTCGGCCCGTC
>JBLNFH010000240.1:0-18169 GCA_050263475.1 Deltaproteobacteria bacterium | reverse complement strand
GGCAATCGCCCCTCCGTCAACTCGCGGATTTCTCCGTAATCGAACCAGAGGGCGCCGCAGGCAGTGCAGCAATCGATCTCCCGCTCCCCCGCGATGACCCTGCGGAAGGTGGATGTCCTGCAGACGGGGCACTTCATCCGGTCCAGTATACCCGGCCCGCGGGGATATACTGAATGGGGATTTGGAGGCAGGAATGGACGCTCTGCGCGTTGTGTCCGCCTGGACCGCCTTCGCCGTCTTCCACAGCCTGACGGTGTCGGAAGGGTACGAGCGCAGGGTGCGCGCCCGGATCGGGGAGGAAGCGTTCGAAGCCTACCACCGGCTCGCGTTCGCCGCGTACACCGCCGCCGCCTTCGCCTTGGTCCTTCTCTACCTGCGGACGGTTCCCGATACCCCCCTGTTTCGGCTGGAGGGGATCTGGCGCCTCCTGTTCCACGGCGTCCAGCTGGCCGGAGGCGCCTTCCTGCTGTGGACCCCATGGGACCTCAAGGAGTTCCTCGGGTTCCGCCAGTGGGAGCGGTACCGGCGCGGGGAGCCCGCCGCGGAAGAAGGGGCCGGCCGCCTCTTCACCGGCAAGGCGTACGGCGTCGTGCGGCACCCGCTCTACCTCGGCTGTTCGGCGATCCTGGCCTTCCAGCCGTCGCAGACGAGGAACGGCGCCCTCTCGACCGTGGTGATCGTCCTGTACTTTTACGTGGGGACTTTCCTGGAGGAAAAGCGGCTCGTGAACAAATTCGGGGACGCCTATCGGGACTATCAGCGCAACGTCCCCCGGTTCCTTCCGCTGCGATACCGGGTGCGCCCGCAATGAAGGCGGCGGGGAGCGCGATGCGCGTTCCCCCTTACATCAGCAGGGAGAGGACGGAGCGCTCGGCGAACTCGAGGGCCGAGCGGGGGACGATCCCCAGGACCAGCACCACCGCGGCGGCGGCGAACAGGGCCAGGGAGAAAGCGACCCGCGGCGGTCGCGGCGCCGGCACCTCCCCTTCGGCGGGAACCATGTACATGTAGACCACCAGCCGCAGGTAGTAGTAGATGGAGACGGCGCTGTTCAGGACGCCCAGCACGGCCAGCCAGATGTAGCCGTTCTTCACCGCCGCGCTGAACAGGTAGAATTTCCCGACGAAGCCGGCCGTCGGCGGGATCCCCCCCAGCGACACCAGGAACAGGGTGAGCAGACCGGCCAGCGCGGGATACCGGAACCCGATCCCGGCCAGGTGCCGGATGTCGTAGCCTTCCTCCTCCTTCTGCGCGATGAGCATCACCACCCCGAAGGCGCCGATGTTCATGAACGCATACACGAGCAGGTAGAACAGGGAGGCCTGGCTGCCGAGCACGTCCCCGGAGACCACCCCGACCAGGATGTAGCCTGCGTGGGCGATCGAGGAGTAGGCGAGCATCCGCTTCACGTTGTCCTGCAGGAGCGCGGAGAGGTTCCCCACGGTCATCGTCAGCACGGCAAGCACCCACAGGACCTTCCACATCGCCGGCTGCAGCCCTCCGAAGGTCAGCAGCGCCACCCGGATGAGGGCGGCGAACGCCGCCGCCTTGACCGCCGCCGACATGAAGGCGGTGATCACCGTGGGCGCCCCCTCGTACGCGTCGGGGGTCCACATGTGGAACGGCACCAGCGACACCTTGAAGGCGAGCCCCACCAGGAGGAGGCCGATCCCCCCGAGGAACAGCGGGTTCGCGGCCAGCCGCGCATCGAGGAGCATGGAGGCCAGCACCGGGAGCTTGGTGGTCCCCGTCGCGGCGTACATCAGCGCGACCCCGTACAGGAAGAACCCCGAGGCGAACGCGCCGAGGAGGAAGTATTTCAGCGCCCCCTCGATCGAGGACATCCGGTGGCGGTGGAAGCCGACCAGGACATAGATCGGGATCGACAGGGTCTCCAGCCCCAGGAAGATCGTCATGAGGTCGGTCCCCTTGGCCATGAACATCATCCCGGAGGTGGACAGCAGGAGCAGGGAGTAGAACTCCCCCTTGTGGGTCCCTTCCCACTCCGAGTAGCCGGTCGCCATGAGCAGCGTCAGCGCGCAGGCGCAAAGGATCACGATCTCGAAGAACGCCCCCAGCCCGTCGTGGACCACCATCCCCGAGAAGCCCTGGATCCTGGACGGCCCCATCGCGAAGACGGCGAACAGGGAAAGGGCGATCCCCGCGATGCCGACCCCGCACAAGATTCTCTTGTTCTCCTCGGGAAGGACGAGGTCGACGAACAGGACGAAAATCGCCGTCGCCACGACGACGGTTTCGGGAAGGATGCTGTACAGTCCCGTGAGCAGCGCCTGCGGGTCTATGGCGATCGGGGGCATCCGGTCACTTCCTCACGTCGAAGTAGCGGGCCAGCAGGGTCTCCCCCGTCGGGCGTGCGGCCAGGGCCGCCTGCCGTTTCGTTTCCATGCGGGTGACGACCGCCTTGACCGAGGCGTCCATCTTGCGCAGGAAGGTCTGGGGGTAGACGCCGATCCAGAAGATCATCACGAGCAGCGGCAGCATGTAGGCCACTTCCCTCGCGTTCAGGTCGGGCAGGTGGAGGTTCTTCTCGTTGGTGACCTTGCCGAACATCACCCGCTGGAACATCCAGAGCATGTAGACCGCGGCGAGGATCACTCCCGAGGCGGCGAACACCGTCAGCACCCGGGAGGTCTTGAAGGCCCCCAGCATGATGAGGAACTCGCCTACGAACCCGTTCATTCCGGGCAGGCCGACCGAGGAGAGCGTCACGATCATGAAGACGGCGGCGTACAGGGGCACGACCTTGGAGAGCCCCCCGAACTCCGAGATCAACCGCGTGTGCCGCCGCTCGTAGATGATGCCGACGATGAGGAAGAGCGCTCCCGTGGAGACGCCGTGGTTGATCATCTGGAGGATCCCGCCCTCGATCCCCTGGAGGTTGAAGGCGAACAGCCCGAGCATGACGAAGCCCAGGTGGGACACCGAGGAGTAGGCGACCAGCTTCTTCATGTCCTTCTGGACCATGGCGACCAGCGCGCCGTAGATGATCCCGATGACCGCCAGCCCGCCGATGACCGGCATCATGTCGAACGCGGCCACGGGGAACAGCGGCATGGCGAACCGCAGGAACCCGTAGGTCCCCATCTTGAGGAGGATGGCCGCCAGGATGACCGACCCCGAGGTCGGCGCATCCACGTGCGCGTCGGGAAGCCACGTGTGGAACGGGAACATCGGGACCTTGAACGCGAACGCCAGCGCGAAGGCGGCGAACATCCAGAACTGGAGCTTCACCGGGATGTCGATCGCATACAGCCGGAGCAGGTCGGTGGAATAGGTACCGGTCACCTGGTGGTGGTAGAAATAAAGGGCGATGATCGCGACCAGCATCAGCACCGACCCGGCGAACGTGTACAGGAAGAACTTGATCGCCGAATAGATCCGCCGCTCGCTCCCCCACACGCCGATGAGGAAGTACATCGGGATCAGCACCAGCTCCCAGAAGATGTAGAACAGGAACAGGTCGACGGCGAGGAACACCCCCACCATCCCGACCTCGAGGACCAGCATGAAGACCATGAACTCCTTCACGTGCTTCTCGACCGCCGCGTAGGTGGAGAGGATGGCGATCGGCATGAGGAAGGTCGTCAGCATCACGAGCCACAGGGAGATGCCGTCGACGCCGACGGAATACTCGATCCCGTAGGCGGGGATCCAGGGGGTGCGGGAGACGAACTGCATCGCCGCGGTCGCGCCGTCGAAGTTGAGGGCCACCGGCAGGGAAAGGAAAAACTCGACCAGCGTCACCAGGAACGTCACGTTGCGGATCAGCCGCGGGTTCTCCCGGGGCAGGAAGAAGAGCAGCAGCGCGCCGGCCAGCGGGAAGAAGATCAGCACCGTCAGCAGGTTCGACGACAGCATTGCCGGAATCCCCGTCATGTTCGCACGCTCCGCACAGTCTCCCTTTCCCGTTCTACCGCGCCAGGAAGTAGCCGACGATGACGATCGCGCCGAGCAGCAGCGAGAAGGCGTAGCTTCCCACGACGCCGGTCTGCACCCGCCGGAGCCGGTCGCCCGCGCCGCGCACCGTCGCGGCGATCCCGTTGACGATGCCGTCGATGAACGCCGCGTCGAACGCCTGCCACAGCCAGACCGACCCGTTGACGATCCTGCGGACGATGAAGAAGTCGTAGATCTCGTCCACGTAATACTTGTGCAAGACCCAGTCGTAGAGGCCGGGCACCGATTCCGCGATCCGCTTCGGCTGGTCCGTCCGCACGCGGTAGAGGGTATACGCCAGCCCGATCCCGCACAGCGCCACCGCCACCGATGCCGCCATCAGGCCCCATTCCAGCGCGACGGGGGGATGCGCGCCCGCGTGGGCCGCCCCTTCCGCGCCATGACCGAAGACCGGGGCGAGCCACGCCTCGAAATGGTTCGGGAGATGGAACACGTCGCCGATCAGCGCCGGCATCCCGATCCACCCGCCGACGACCGAGAGGACGGCCAGCAGCATGAGCGGCACGGTCATCGAAAACGGCGACTCGTGGACGTGCTTCTCGACCTGCGGCTCCATCCGGGAGGCGCCGAAGAAGGTCAGGAACACCAGCCGGAACATGTAGAACGCGGTGATCCCCGCCGCCAGCGCGCCTACCGCCCACAGGAGGACGCTGCCGTGGGGGGAGGAGAACGCCTTCCACAGGATCTCGTCCTTGGAGAAGAAGCCCGACAGCCCCGGGATCCCCGCGATCGCCAGCGTGGCGATGAACATCGTCGTGAAGGTGATCGGGAGATGCTTCTTCAGGCCGCCCATCTTCCGCATGTCCTGCTCCCCGGAAAGCGCGTGGATCACCGAGCCCGAGCCCAGGAAGAGCAGCGCCTTGAAGAAGGCGTGCGTCATGAGGTGGAAGATCCCCGCGGTGAACGCCCCGACCCCGCAGGCCAGGAACATGTACCCGAGCTGGGAGACGGTGGAATAGGCGAGCACCCGCTTGATGTCGTTCTGCGTGATGCCGATCGTGGCGGAGAAGATGGCCGTCGCCGCGCCCACCGTCGCCACCACGGCCATCGAGACCGGGGACAGCAGGTACAGCGCGTTCGAGCGGGCGACCATGTAGACGCCCGCCGTGACCATCGTGGCGGCGTGGATCAGGGCGGAGACGGGGGTGGGGCCCTCCATCGCGTCGGGCAGCCAGACATAGAGGGGGATCTGCGCCGACTTGCCGGTGGCGCCCACGAAAAACAGCAGGGTGATCGCCGTGGCGATCCCCGTCGTCAGCGTGCCGTCGGCCGAAAGGAGCGGAACCTTCGCGAAGACCTCCGTGTAGGTGACCGTCCCGAACGTCCAGAACAGGAGGAACATCCCGATCAGGAACCCGAAGTCGCCGATCCGGTTGACGATGAACGCCTTTTTCCCCGCGTCGGAGGCGCTTTTCTTCTCGTACCAGTAGCCGATCAGCAGGTAGGAGCACAGCCCCACCCCCTCCCACCCGACGAACATCAGGAGGTAGTTGGCCCCCAGGACCAGGATCAGCATCGCGAAGGTGAACAGGTTCAGGTAGACGAAGTACCGGGCGACCGCCTTCTCGTGGGACATGTACCCCACGGAGTAGACGTGGATGAGGAACCCGACGCCGGTCACCACCAGGATCATCACGGAGGAGAGCGGGTCCAGCTGCAGGGCCGCCGGCGCGGAGAACCCGCCCGCCTGGACCCAGGGGAAGAGGACCTGGACGAACAGCCGGTCGTGCGCGGGCCTCGCGGCGAGCGCCAGCACCGACAGGAGAGAGACGACGAAGGCTCCCGCCACCACCGCCGGGCCGATGAAGGCGACGAGGCTCCGATAGGAAGCGCGCGGCGAGGTTCCGTGCGCTTCACTCGCCGGATCTCCATGCCCGTGCGCCGCTTCGGCGAGCAGGAGCGGGCGCTCGGCGAACAGCGCGATCGCGCCGTTCAGGATCACCCCCAGCAACGGGAGCGCCGGGACGAGCCACAGATAGTCGAGGACGCCGTTCACCATTTCAGCACGCTCAGCTCCGTGATGTCGACCGTCTCCTTGAGCCGGTAGATCGCGATGAGGATCGCCAGCCCCACCGCCGCCTCCGCCGCGGCCACGGTCATCACCATGAAGGCGAACACCGAGCCCGTGGGGTCCCCGAAATACGACCCGACCGCGATGAAGGCGACGTTGACCGCGTTGAGCATGATCTCCACGCTCATGATGATGATGAGCGCGTTCTTGCGCGCCACCACGCCCACCACCCCGATCCCGAACAGGATGCCGGAGAGCAGCAGGTATGCGGACGGTTCCATCATCCGTTTCTCCCCGTCAGATCTTCTTCTTCGCCAGCGCGATGGCCCCGATCACCGCCGCCAGCAGCAGCACCGAGGTGATCTCGAACGCGAGCAGGTAATCGGTGAACAGCGCCCTTCCCACCGCCTGGACCGAACCCGAGTCCGCCGCCGTCCCCCCCGGCATCGTGTACCTCCGCGCCAGGACCGCGCCCTCGAGGATCAGCAGCCCCGCCGCCGCGACCCCGAGGAACTTCAGCGCCGTCAGCCGCTCCACGGGAAGCCGGTTCTCCGGCACGTTGATGAGCATGATGACGAAGATGAACAGGACCACGACCGCCCCGGCGTAGACGATGACCTGGATCGCCGCCAGGAAATGGGCCTGCCGCAGGACGAAGAGCGCCGCCACGGCGAACAGCGTCAGGATCAGGCAGAGCGCCGAGGACATCGGGTGCCTCCGCGTCACCACCAGGATCGAGCCGGCGACCGCGATCGCGCCGAAGATGACGAACAGGATCGGTTCCATCTTCCTCTATTTCTCCAGCAGCCGGTCGATCGTGTAGATGAGCTTCTCCCGGGTGTTCTCCGGCGGCGTGAACCAGCCGGTGTCCATCCGGATCGCGTCCACCGGGCAGGCCTCGACGCACTGCCCGCAGAAGATGCACCGCAGCATGTCGATGTCGAACCGCACCGGGTATTTCTCGACCTTCGGGTCGGGGGACTCCCCCGCCACGATGGTGATGCACTTGGCCGGGCAGGCGGTGGCGCACATGTAGCACGCCACGCAGCGGGGGGCGCCGCCGGGCCGCTTCATCAGACGGTGGCAGCCGCGGAACCGCGGAGGCATCACCCGGCGCACCTCGGGGTATTCGATGGTGGGGATGTCCTTGTTGTGGGCGAAGTTGTGGAGCATGTGCCCCATCGTCACGCCGAGCCCTTTCAGGATCTCGAGCAGGTAGAGGCTCTCCCCGAACGACATCTTCCGGGGACGCGCGACTTTGATCACGCCGATCGCCATGGTCTCAGACACCGCCTCGATCGATCAGGAGCAGGACCAGCCCCGTCACGAAGATGTTCAGCAGCGCCAGCGGCAGCATCACCTTCCACCCCAGGCGCATGACCTGGTCGTACCGGAACCGGGGGATCGTCCACCGGACCCAGACATAGAGCCAGCAGAAAAAGAGCGTCTTGGCGACGAACGACCCGATCCGCAGCAGGAGCACCGCCCACGCGGGAACCGCGACCGACGCGCCGCCGGGGAAGGCGAAACCCGCGTCCCCCAGATACGGGAACTGCCAGCCGCCGAAGAACAGCGTCGTCACGACCGCGGCGCCCACCACCATGTGGATGTACTCGGCCATCATGAACATGGAGAACTTGAAGGAGCCGTATTCCGTGTGGTACCCGGCCACCAGCTCCGACTCCCCCTCGGGAAGGTCGAAGGGGGTCCGGTTCGCCTCCGCGTACTGCGCGGTGAGAAACAGGATGAATCCCAGCGGCTGGACGAAGATCCCCCACTTCGGCAACACGCCGAAGAGCAGTTCGCCCTGCCCCCGCGCGATCACGGAGAGCTGGACCGAGCCGAACACCATGAGAATCCCGACGATGGAGAGCCCCATCGAGACCTCGTAGGAAATCATCTGCGACGCGGAACGGAGCCCGCCCAGCAGCGGGTACTTGCTGTTGGAGGACCAGCCCGCCAGCACGACGCCGTAGACCGCCATTCCGGAGATGGCGAACAGGTAGAGGATGCCGACGTTCAGGTCGGCGATCTGGAGGGGGATCGTTTTGCCGGCGATCGTGACCGGGGGGCCGAACGGGATGATCGCCATCGTCATGATCGCCGGCGCGAGCGCGAACATCGGAGCCAGCTGGTAGAAGAGCCGGTGGGCGCTGTCGGGGATGAAGTCCTCCTTGAAGAGGAACTTCAAGGCGTCGGCCAGGGGATGGAAGATGCCCCCCAGGGTGAGTCCCAGGATCCGCGCCCGGTTGGGGCCACGCCGGTCCTGGATGTAGGCCGCCCCTTTCCGCTCCACCCAGGTCATGACCACGACGAGCCCGAAGACGAAGGCGAAGAACACCGCGATCCGGGCCACCGAGACGCCGATGTCGAACAGGGGGGCCGTCATCTCTCCCCTCCGGCCGGCTGGCCCTGGTCGCCCAGGGCGTCGTAGCTCAATCCCGCGAACGGCGCCTCCGAAACGGACATCGCCTGGAACACGGAGGCCGCCCCGTCGAAGGTCCACGCCGCGCCCATCCGGTTCGCGATCCCGGAGACGATCTCCAGGTCGTTTTTCGCCTTGCCGCGCGGCGGGAACCCCGGCTGGAACCGCTGCACGCGGCCGGCGGCGTTCGTGAACGTCCCGCCCCGCTCGGCGAAGGAGGCCGACGGCAGCACGGCGTGCGCCGCCCGGGAGAGCGCCCCGTCGTTCGTCCCCACCTGGGCCACGAAGGAAACCTTGGAGATCAGCTCCGCGACCTGCCCGTCGGGGAAATCGGCCAGGACGCTCCCGAAGACCAGAAGCGCGCGGACCCTGCCCTCGGAGACCGCCCGGATCGTGCGCTCGAACCCGTCCTCGGTGAACCCCAGGAGTTGCGCCCCCTTCGAGTTCGGGTTCTTGTCCGCCTTGATGAGGAAATCGTCCGACGTGCAGTCCCCGGCCGTCCGGGAAGAGATGCCGAAATTCGGAGTCCGAAGGATCTCCCTTGCGAGCTTGCCGGCCAGGTACAGCTCCTCGTTGGAGGACCGCGGCGAGGCGAGGACGGCCGTCGATTCGGGGCCGTGGGACTCGATGACGTGCTTGAACTTCAGGGCGGTCGTGGAGAGAACGGTGTCCCAGGCGACGGCGACCGGCTGCCCCCCTTCCCGGATCACGGGCGTCAGGAGCCTGGCCTCGTTGGCCTTCTTGTACTCGAGCCGCCCGAAGTCGCACATCCACGTCTGGTTGACGGCGTCGTTGCGGCGCGGCCGGAGCCGGTAGAGGATGTCCCCCTTGAAGTCCGCGAAGACGTTGCACCCGTTGGCGCAGCCGGTGCAGATCGAGGACGCGCTCTTGAGGAACCACACCCGGCACTTGAACCGGAAGTCCTTGTTCGTCAGCGCCCCCACCGGGCAGATGTCGGCGAGGTTGGCGGTGTAGTGGTTGGAAAGAGGCCGCCCGGGAAAGATCGAGATCTCGGAGTGGTCGCCGCGGTTGAAGAACTCCATCTCGCAGGTGCCGGTGACCTCCCGGAGGAACCGGACGCAGCGGGAGCAGAGGATGCACCGCTCGGCGTCCAGGACGATCTGCCCCCCGATGTCCTGCACCTTCTTCTTGTGGACCTTGTCCTCCAGGGCGTACCGGCTCTTGTGCAGCCCGAACTTCATGTAGTAGTTCTGCAGGCCGCACTCGCCCGCCTGGTCGCAGATGGGGCAATCGATCGGGTGGTGGATCAGGAGGAACTCCAGGACGCCGGTGACCGCCTTCTTGACCTTCTCCGTGTTGGTCCGGACCACCATCCCCTCGGTCACCACGGTGTTGCAGGAGATCTGGAGCTTGGGGAACTTCTCGACCTCCACCAGGCACATCCGGCAGTTCCCGGCGATCGGGAGCTTGGGGTGGTAGCAGTAGTGGGGGATCTCGATCCCGATCCGGTTGGCGGCTTCGAGGATCGTCGTCCCCTCGGGAACCGTCGCGGAGATTCCGTTGATGAGGAAGGTCGGCATGGGCTTCCTAGAATTTATTCCCGAACGGGCATTTTTTTTCCTTGATGTGCCGCTCGAACTCGTCGCGGAACTTCCAGATGAACGACTGCGCCGGCATCACCGCCGCGTCGGCCAGCGGGCAGATGGTCCTTCCCATCATGTTGTCGCACACGTCGAGGACCAGCTCGAGGTCCCCCTCTCGCCCCTGCCCGTTCTCGATGCGTCCCACGATCTTCGAGAGCCACCCGGTCCCTTCCCGGCACGGGGTGCACTGCCCGCACGACTCGTGCGCATAGAACTTCATCAGCACGTGGAGGGCCCGGACCAGGCAGGTCCCCTCGGGGATCACGATCACGCCCCCGGATCCGGGCATCGTCCCGATCTTCCCCATCGACTCGATGTCGTACGTCACGTCGATCTCGTCGGGCCGCAGGATGGGCGTGGACGAGCCGCCGGGGATCACCGCCTTGAGCTGCTTGCCGTCCTTCAGGCCCCCGGCGTGGGTGTAGATGATCTCCCGCAGGAGCACGCCGGCGGACAGCTCGTAGACGCCGGGCCGGTTCACCGGCCCGCTGACGCCGATCAGCCGCGTCCCGCCGTTTTTCTCCACCCCGAGGGAGGCGAACTTCTCCCCGCTGTGGGTGAGGATCCACGGCACGTCGGCGATCGTCTCCACGTTGTTCACGATCGTGGGGAGGCCGAACGCGCCGACGGCGGCCGGGAAGGGGGGCTTGATCCGCGGCCATCCCCGCTTCCCCTCGAGGGAATTGATGAGGGACGTCTCCTCCCCGCAGATGTAGGCGCCCGCGCCGCGGTGGACCGAGACCTCCAGGTCGAACCCGGATCCCAGGATGTTCTTCCCGAAGAATCCCCGGGCATACGCCTCGGCGACCGCCTCCTCCACGATCTTCGCTTCCCGGACGAATTCCCCGCGGATGTAGATGTAGCTCAGGTGGATCGACATGGCGTAGGAGGCGATGGCGATCCCCTCCAGGAGGAGGTGCGGCGCCTTGCCCATGATCTGCCGGTCCTTGAACGTCCCCGGCTCCCCCTCGTCGGCGTTGATCACCAGGACCCGCGGCCGGGAGAGGTCCTTCGGGAGGAACCCCCACTTGACCCCCGCCGGGAAGCCGGCGCCCCCGCGCCCCCGCAGGTTCGCCTTCTTGACCTCGCCCACGATCTGCTCCTTGGGCAAGGAGAGCGCCTTGCGCAGCGCCTCGTAGCCGCCGTACTGCAGGTACGTGTCGGCATGCCGGTACTGCTCGTTGGCGAAGTGGGTGGTGAGGACCGTCTCCATCGTCGTTTTCGCCGGTTCCCCTACGGCAGCCGGTCGAGGAGGGCGTCGATCTTCTCCTCGGTCAGGCTTTCGTGGTAGTCGTCGTTGACCTGCATCACCGGAGCGGTCCCGCAGCTTCCCAGGCACTCCACCGCGGTCAGCGTGAACTTCCCGTCCGGGGTCGTCTCCCCCGGCTTGACACCGAGCTTTTTCGAGACGTGCGCGATCAGGTGCTCGGCGCCCAAGAGCGAGCAGGAGATGTTGCGGCAGATCTGCACGTGGTACTTGCCCACCGGCTTGCGGTTGTACATGGTGTAGAAGGTCGCCACCCCCTCGATGCGCGCCGGGGCGAACCCCAAAAGAGCCGCCAGGTACACGATCGCCTCGTCGGAGACGTAGCCGAACTCGCGCTGGGCGAGGTGCAGGGCCGGCAGGATCGCCGCCTCCTTGTCCGGGTAGCGCGAGCGGATCGCCTCGAGCTCCTTTATCACCGCATCGGAAAAGGTGACGCTCACCGGTCGAGCTCCCCCGCGATGATGTTGACGCTTCCCAGGACCGCGATCAGGTCCGCGATCATCTGCCCCTCGCACAGGCGCGGCATCCCCTGGAACATGTTGAAGCACGGGGGGCGGACCTTGATCTTGTAGGGCCCGCCGCCGCCCTTGCTGACGATGTAGAACCCGAGCTCCCCGTTGGCGGCCTCGGTGGCCGAGTAGACCTCGCCGGCGGGGACCTGGATCCCCTCGAAGATGTTCTTGAAGTGCTGCATGAGCGATTCGATGTTCGTGTAGACCCGCTGCTTGTCGGGGAGGACGTAGCGGGTGTCGTCGACGTTGACCGGCCCGCCCGGCAGCTGGTCGAGCGCCTGCTCGATGATCCGCACCGACTGCCGCATCTCCTCCATCCGGACCATGTACCGGTCGCAGGTGTCGCCCTGCTCCCCTACGGGCACATCGAAGTCGAACCGGTCGTAGACCAGGTACGTCTGGTCCTTCCGCAGGTCGAGGGGAACCCCCGCCGCCCGCAGGCACGGTCCCGTGAACCCGAGCGCGATCGCATCCTTCGCGGTGATGGGCCCGGCCCCGATCGTCCGGTCGATGAAGATCCGGTTCTTCGTCAACAGCGCGTTCACGTCCGCGATCGCGGGCCGGAACACGTTCCTGCAGATGTCCCGGCACTTCTCGACCCAGCCCTCCGGCAGGTCCCACTGCATGCCGCCGATCCGGGTGTACCCGGTCGTGAGCCGCGTGCCCGTCAGCGGCTCGATCAGGTGCATGTAGACCTCTTCCCGGGGCCTCCAGAAGTACCAGAAGTTCGTCAGGGCCCCCAGGTCGACCATGTTCGTGCCGATGCACACCATGTGGTCGATGATCCGGGAGAGCTCGCAGATGAGCACGCGGATGTACTGGCACCGCTCCGGGACCTCGATCCCGCACAGCTTCTCCACGGCCATCGCGTAGCCCACGTTGTTCATCAGCGGGGAGACGTAGTTCAACCGGTCGGTGTAGGTGACGACCTGGGTCCAGGTGTGGTCCTCGGATTCCTTCTCGAAGCACCGGTGCAGGTAGCCGAACTCCGGGGTGAGCGACAGGATCGTCTCCCCGTCCAGCTCGGCGACGAAGCGGAGGGTGGCGTGCGTCGCGGGGTGCGACGGGCCGATGTTCAGGATCACCGGCTCGGCCTGCATGTCGAGCTTCCCGCCTGTTTTCCGGGCGCCGACGAGCTCCGTCATCCTATTCCTCCGGCCCCACGGTCGGCTGCCGCTTCGCCTTCGGGTAGTCCTTGCGCAGCGGGTGGCCGACGAACCCCTCGTACATGAGGATCCGCTTCAGGTTCGGGTGGTTGCGGAAGACGATCCCGTACATGTCGTACGCCTCGCGCTCGTACCAGTCCATCCCCGGCCACACCGAAACCACGGAATCGATCGTCGGGTCTTCCTCGTGGAGCCGCGCCTTGATCCGCACCCGGTGCTTCTTCTCCAGGGAGAACAGGTGGTAGACCACCTCGAACCGGGGGACCTCGCCCAGGTAGTCCACGCCGGTCAGGTCCATCGCGAACTCGAAGCGGCAGTCCGGGTCGTCGCGAAGGAAGGTGCAGATCTCCACGATCTTCTCCCGGCGCACCAGGGCCGTGTCGTCCCCGAACAGGGAGTGCGTGGAGACGACCGCGTCGCCGAACGTCTCGACCAGCTTCCGCAGCACCGGGCTTTTCGTCTCTTCGTTCATGCCCCTTCCGTCGCCCCTCAGATCTTGATCGGCCAGCGCTCGGCGGCCCGGGGGGCGCCCGTCTCCAGCATCTTCTGGATGGCCACGACCGAATCGATGATTCCCTCGGGATTCGGCGGGCAGCCGGGGATGTAGACGTCGACGGGCAGGATCTTGTCGATCCCCTGGAGGACGCTGTAGTTGTTGTAGAAGCCGCCGGACGACGCGCAGGCCCCCATCGCCACGACCCACTTCGGCTCGAGCATCTGCTCGTAGATCCGCAGGAGGACCGGCGCCATCTTGTAGTTGATCGTGCCGGCGACGAGGAGCATGTCCGCCTGCCGGGGAGAGAAGCGCACCACCTCGGCGCCGAACCGGGAGAGGTCGTAGTGCGTCCCGAACCCCCCCATCACCTCGATGCCGCAGCAGGCGGTCGCGAAGGTGAAGGGGTAGATCGAGTACTTGCGCCCCCACGCGATCATCGCTTCCAGGGTGGTCAGCGCGTAGCCGCCGCCCGGGGGGCCGCCTGCCGGGCGGGTCTCTACTGCCATTCCAGCGCCCCTTTCTTCCACGCGTAGACCAGTCCCGCCAGGAGGATCCCGAGGAAGATCAGCATCTCCAGGAATCCGAACCACCCCAGCTGCCGGAACAGGACCGCCCAGGGGTAGAGGAAGGCCGATTCCAGGTCGAAGAGGATGAACAGGAGCGCGATCAGGTAGAACTTCACCGACACGCGCACCGAGGCCGTGGTGATGGGATCGACGCCGCACTCGTAGACGCTGTACTTGACCCGGTCGTACTTCCGGGGTCCCAGGGCCTGCGACAGGAAGACGAACGCCACCGACATCCCCACCCCGACCACCAGCATCAGGAGGACCGAGAAATACGGGTCCGAGAACCGGATGGAGGACACGAAGCTCGCCACGGCGCCCCTTTCCAACGGAAACCTAGAAGGCCAGAAGCTTCACGGAATTCGCCGCTACCCGGATGACGGGCTCCCAGTAGATCCCGAGAAGAAGCGTGGGAACCGCGAGAAGGCAAAGGAGCGCCCGGGGAAACACCGGGACGGCCAGTTCCGCCTTTTCCACGGGATCCTCGAGGAACATGACCTTGACGATGCGCGCATAGTAGTACAGCGAGACGACGCTGTTCAGCGCGGCCACCACGGCCAGCCAGTAGACCCCGCGGTTGATGACCTCGGCGAAGAGGTAGACCTTCCCGATGAACCCCGAGAAGGGCGGGATGCCGGTCAGGGCGAACAGGAAGATGGCGAGGGAGACGGCGGCGAACGGCGCCCGGCTGCCGAGCCCGGCGTAATCCGAGATGTTCTCGCTCCGGGTCCCGTTGGCCACCAGGATCACCACGTAGAAAGCGCCCAGGTTCATGAACAGGTAGACGACGAGGTAGAACAGGATCGCCTGGATGCCGGCGGGAGTCAGGAGGACGAATCCCATCAGCATGTAGCCCGCATGGGCGATGGAAGAGTAGGCAAGAAGCCGTTTCACGTTCTTCTGGCTGACGGCGACGAGGTTCCCGACCGTCATCGTCGCCGCGGAGAGGACCGCGAACAGCAGCGTCCAGTCCACGGAGGAGGAGAGCGTCCACGGGCCTCCCGCCCCGTCGGGGGAGGCGAAGACGGTGTAGAAGAAACGGACCAGCACCGCGAAGCCGGCCGCCTTGGGGCCCACCGACAGGAAGGCGGTGACCGGGATCGGAGCCCCTTCGTACACATCGGGGCTCCACATGTGGAAGGGGACCGCCGCGATCTTGTACCCGAACCCGACCGTCACCATCACCGCGGACAGGTACAGCGGCAGCGCCGTCTTCCCCGCCGCGAGCGCCCGGCCGATCTCCCCGATCTGGGTGGTGCCCGTCAGGCCGTACAGGAGCGAGAACCCGTAGATCATCACCCCCGACGCGGTCGCCCCGTAGACCACGTACTTCATCGAGGCCTCGTTCGAGGATTCCCGCCCCTTGAGGTAGCCCGCGAGCAGGTAGGAGGGAATCGAGACGAGCTCGAGGGACAGGTACAGCATCACGAGGTCGGTCGCCGCCGAGAGCAGGAACATCCCGAGCAGCACCGACAGCAGGAAGACGTAGTACTCGGCCTGGCTCTTGCCGGAAAGCTCCGCGCTGTCCATCGACATGAAGATGACGACGATCGTGGCCAGGGCCGTCAGCGCCTTGAAGAACACCGCGAACCCGTCGAGCGCCACCATCCCTTCGAAGAGGGAAGCGGCCGGCATCGAGGGCTGGAGGGCGGTCAGGAGCAGGGCCGCGCCGACCCCGGCCAGGGAGAGCAGCGCCGACGCGGACGACTGCCGGTTCTTCCCGATGACGTGCACGGCGACCAGCAGCAGGATCGTCGCCGTGACGGCCAGCTCCGGGAGGAAGCGGCTGACGCTTGCGAGGTTTCCCAGCGGCATCCTAGAGCACCGTCTTCACGACGTCCACGAGCTTCAGGAACGAGGCGTTCATCAGGTTCACCAGCGACATCGGGAAGATGCCGAGGAACAGCGCGATCACCGCCAGCGGGGTGAGGCAGAAGATCTCCCGGGGATTGATCTCCTCGAGCTGGGCGTACTTGGGGTTGAGCGGCCCCAGGAACACCCGCTGCAGCGCCCACAGGTGGAACGCGGCGACGACGATGATCCCGGAAGCGGCGATCAGCACGATCGTCCGGTAGACGGGGAACGATCCGAGGAACACCATCGACTCGGCGATGAACCCGGAAAAGCCCGGCAGGCCGAGCGACGCGAAAAACGCCACGGTGATGAAGAAGGTGTAGACCGGCACGACGGCGCCCAGCCCCCCGAAGCCGTCGATCTGCCGGTGGTGCGCCCGGTCGTAGACGACGCCGACCAGGAAGAAGAGCATGGCCGTGATCACGCCGTGGCTGAACATCTGGAAGGAAGCGCCGAGCATCCCGGCCGGCGTGAGCGCCGCCATGCCGAGGAGGACGAACCCCATGTGGCTGACCGAGGAGTAGGCGACCATTTTCTTCAGGTCGGACTGGGCCATGGCGCACATCGCGCCGTAGACGATGTTGATCGTCCCCAGGACGGCCATCGGGAGGGCGAACCACCGCGCCACGTCCGGGAACATCGGGAAGGAGATCCGCATCAGGCCGTAGGTCCCCATCTTCAGGAGCACGCCCGCCAGGATGACCGAGATGGCGGTCGGCGCCTCGACATGGGCGTCGGGGAGCCACGTGTGGAACGGGAAGAGGGGAACCTTGATCGCGAAGCCGATGAACAGCCCCAGGAACAGGAGGATCCGGACGTCGAACCCTTTCAGCCACCCGTTGTGGGTCGACTGCTGCATGAAGTGGAGCATGTTGAACGTGTGGCCGCCCGTCTCCGGGTTCGTCGTGTTGAAGTAGAGCGCCAGCATCACCAGCAGCATCAGGACCGAGCCCAGCAGCGTGTACAGGAAGAACTTGATCGCCGCGTACTCCTTGCGCGGCCCGCCCCAGATCCCGATGAGGAAGTACATCGGGAGGAGCATCACCTCCCAGAAGACGTAGAACAGGAAGAAGTCGAGCGCCGCGAACACCCCCATCATGCCGGTCTCGAGGAGCAGGAAGAGCGCCATGTATCCCTTGATCTTGTTCTTGATCCCCCAGGACCCGATCACCGCCAGGAACGACAGGAGGGCGGTCAGGAGGAGCATCGGCATCGAGATCCCGTCGGCGCCCATGAAGTAATCCACGTTGATCGAGGGGATCCAGCTGTAGTGCTCGACGAACTGGAACTGGTTCGCCGTGTTGACGCCGCCCACCGTGCGGTCGAACGCCAGCAGGAGCTTGAGCGCCAGCGGGATCGGGAGGAACGACGCGACGGCGGCGATCGTCTTGACGAGGTTGTCGTTCCCCTTCGGCAGGCAGAGGATGATCGCCCCGCCCAGCAGGGGAAGAAACGTCATCAGGCTCAGGATATGGCTATCGATGAACTCCACGAAGGACCTCCTCCGGTCAGAAAGCTTTTACGAGGTAGATGATCAGGATCCCGCCCGCCAGGATGAACACGTAGTGGTAGAGCTTCCCGGTCTGGAACCGGCGGATGAAGGCGCCGCCCTCGATCGTCGAGGTCGCCACGCCGTCCACCGCGCCGTCGATCACGCGGTTGTCGAACTTGCCGACCAGGAACGAGACCCACACTCCCAGCTGGGCGCAGAGGTTGACGAGCCCGTCCACGACGTGCAGGTCGAACCATCCCAGCGCGCGCGACAGGGCCTTCATCCCGTTGATGGCCGTCGCCTCGTACAGCTCGTCGAAGTACCACTTGTTCCTGAGGAACGTGTGCACCGGCGCGAACATCGCCGCCACCCGGTCCGGGTTCACCCAGCCGAAGAAGTAGACGACGAACGCCAGCGCAATCCCGAGCGTCCCCACGGCGACCGACGAGATCATCGCATATCGATGGGCGGTGTGCGCCAGGTGCGCGTCGTGCGAGGACTCCCCTGCCCCCGCCGCGTGCCCGCCCGCCATTTCGGCACGGGGGCCGGAAACGTCGTGCGTCGCCGGCGCCGCCTCGTGGGCCGGAGCCGCCTCGTGGGACGGGGCCGCCGCCGGCAGGGCGGAGGCGGCCGCGGGGGTCCCTTCGGCGTGCGCCGCCGCGGAGGCGACGGGGATCGCCGACGCGGGCTTTTTCACCAGGTCGCCGAACCACCCGCTGTACCAGAAGGAGAAGGAAAGGGCCGCCAGGATCACCAGCGGCACCCACATGTTGGGGGGCGACTCGTGCGCATGGTCGA
>JBLNFH010000239.1:0-3929 GCA_050263475.1 Deltaproteobacteria bacterium | reverse complement strand
CCCGCGTACGGCATTCCCCGCACCGCGGCGATCCCTCCAGGCACCCGAACCGGCACCCCGACACCACCCGCTTCGGGGGCAGCACCGCAGCGAACGCCCGTACCGCCGTCGTCTTCCCCGTCCCCTTTTCCCCGCGGATCAGCACGCCGCCGATCGATGGGTCCACCGCGTTCGCCAGCAGACCCTTCTTCAGCAGCTCCTGACCCACGATCGCACTGAACGGAAAGGATCGCATCATTCGCATCTCTTCCAGATTGGATGATCTATGGAACAGGAAGAAGCGGCGGTCCCTCGAACGTTCGGCCGGCAGGGGGTGAGGCGGCCGGAAAGGGTCCCTCCGCAGTACCCGCTCTTCCAAGCGCGGTAGAAATATCATAACACGATTTTATAAATCCTCAATGTCCGCAGCGATATCGAGGCAGCCTGACCGTATCACGCACGGATCTCAGGGGTGGAGAAAGGATTTCCCATTGGCGGACAGGCAATTGCGCCGCCAACGGATCTTTCCAGTCAGGGCGAAAAGGCGGTTGGAGAGGCGGGGAAGATGGGCTTCCGTGGAAGGTGGCGGCTATCCGATGACGGGGCTCTCCCCGGGAGGGAGCGCCTCGAGGAACTCGGCGATGTGATCTTCGATGTCGGGGGGAACCTCGGGAATCGACCGGCCGCCGTTGAGGCCCTTGAGAAACGCCCCGCACAGGTCGCATCGGTCGCGGTGGGTCCGGAACAGGAGGTTCATGGTCGTGGACAGCCGGTTGGCCATGTAGGCCCGGAGGATGCCGGTCACCTGCTCGCGGCGTTCCCTGGCGGCGCGCTCCAGGTACTTCTCGATGTCCTGGTGGTGCTCGCGCGCCTTCTGGAGGACGAATGCCTTCAGCCGGTTGCGGACCTCCTCGGGGATCTCTTCCGGCTGGATCTGGCGGCATAGGATCCTCGTCCTGTCGTACGTCTTGAGGAAGTTCATGCAGGGCTCGCACCGCTCGATGTGAACCGCCAGTTCCTGGCGCAGTTGTTCCTCCATCGACCCCTCGAGGTAGTCCCCCAGCAGATACACCAGTTCCTTGCAGTTCATCGCTACTCCGCCTTCCCTTCCCGAAGATACCGGGTCAGCTGCTCCCGCAGGTACAATCTCGCCCGGTGCAGCCGGGACTTCACCGCCGGAACGGTCAGCCCGAGGATCTCGGCCGTCTCTTCATTTGAAAGGCCTTCGACGTCGCTCAGGACGAAAACCACCCGGTACTTTTCCGAAAGGTCTTCCGTGAAATGTCGGATCACCTGCCCCAGCTCCTTGTCCAGCGCCTTCCTCTCGACTTCCTTGCTCCAGTCGTCGATCAGGCTGGCATGCATCCCCTCTTCGGTGAACACCGGCATGAAATCTTCGATCGATACCGTCTCTCCCCGCCGTTTCCCGCGCAAGCGCATCAGGCACGTGTTCACGCAGATCCGGTAGATCCACGAGTACAGCGCCGAGTTCCCCTTGAAGGTGTGCGCCTTCTGCACCACCGTCAGGAACACGTCCTGCGCGGCTTCCTCGGCGTCGCTCTCGTTCTTGAGGATCGACATCGCCAGGCTGTAGATCTTGCTGTGGAATCGGTCGAAGAGCATCTCGACCGCGTCCGGCGAGCCCTTGCGAAGCTCCTCCAGGAGAACGTTATCGTCTAGCAACCGTTCCGCCGGCATCCGCCGCTCCGATTAAGATTCGACTGCAGGAACAGGGTTTCATTCGAATTTCCCGGAAATTCAGGAGTACCATGTTTTTCCTCGCCCGCGCAAGACCGGCGGGGAAATCCGCCCGGTCCCTGAATTTGGCTTTGCCCTTGGCGGGGAGCGGGATTACCCTTAGAATGAATGGGAACGCGCGGTGCATCCGCGCGAGGGAGCGTACGACTGACATGAAAAAAGGCAATTTCTTGCTGATCGCGCTGCTTGCCGGAACCGCGGCCTTCTTCTTCTTCGCCTTGCGGAGGAGCCGGGAAAGCGCGGATCCCGTCCCCTATGCCAGGCCCGAGGGAGGCGAGAGGCAAGGGGAGTTCGAGCTTTTCATCGGGTCCTGAACCCCGCCGTCGCGTCACTCCAGGATCTCCATGTTCGCGGCCCGCACCAGGATTTTCTTTAACCCGAACCCGGGGAAACGCGCAAGGATCTTCCGGTCCGCGCCGTCGCCCTCCGTCGATTCGATCCGTCCCTCCCCGAAGACCGGGTGGCGCACGCCGCGCCCGCGGGTCGATGGTTCCGCCGGATTCGTGGCCGCCGGAGGGAACGGGTGGAACCGGCGCATCTTCGGAACGGCGGGCTCGCCTTCTTCCGTTTCCCACCGCAGGAGAGAGGAGGGAATCTCGCGCAGGAAGCGGGAGGGGAGCGTGTCGCGGTACGCGCCGAAGAGCTGCCTGCGCCGGGCGCAGGAGAGAAACACCCGCTCGCGGGCCCGCGTAAGCCCCACGTAAAACAGGCGTCGCTCCTCCTCGATCTCGCCTTCCGAGTCGCCGCATCGGGAGTGGGGGAGCAGCCCCTCCTCCAGCCCCACGAGGAAGACCACGTCGAATTCCAGTCCCTTGGCGTTGTGCAGGGTCATCAGCCGGATGGCGCCGGCCGGATCCGCGCCCGCGTCGCGCGCGGACAGCGAGACTTTTTCCAGAAACTCCCGAAGCGCGTCCTCTCCCGCACCGGGGGAGGCATCCGCCAGCCGAAGGAGCTCCTGCACGTTCTCCCGGTCCTCCGCGTCGCTTTCCCTCTCGAGAAAGCCGAGAAACCCCGCATCGGAAAGAAGGGAGCGGAACGCCTCCCCGGGGCCCCGATCCGGAAGCTCCTGAAGCCACCGGCGCCGCAGGGCGAACAGCGGCGCAAGCGAAGGGATCCCGGAAAGTACGACGGAAAGGGATTCTCCCGACGCCTTCGACCGCTCCCGGGCGCGGGAAAGCGTGACCTCCCCCACCCCCCGGCGGGGCTTTTTCAGAAGCCGCTTGAGCGATACCGCGTCGTCGGGATGGAGGTACCACTTGAGGTACGACATCGCGTCCCGCACCGACGCGCGGTCATAGAACGACAGGGCGCCGCGCAGCACGTACGGGAGGTTCCGGTCCCGCAGCGCATCCTCGATGGCGCGGGACTGGGCGTTCACCCGGTAGAAGACGGCCACTTCGGAGGGCGGGGTTCCCTTCCGGATTTGCCCGGCCGCCTCCCGCGCCACGGCCTGCGCCTCCCCGTCGGCATCCGGGTGCATGCGGGCGATGGGCGGCTCCCCGCCCTCTCGCGCCGCTATGATTTGCTTCTCGCGGCGGGCGAGGTTCCTGCCGATCACCTTCTCCGCGGCGGCCAGGATCGGGGCGCGCGTCCGGTAATTGGTCCGCAGGTGGAGCACCGTGGCGCGCGGGTAATCCCGCTCGAAGGAGAGCATCGGTCCCGCCGATCCCCCGCGCCACCCGTAGATGGACTGGTCCTCGTCCCCCACGGCGCAAAAGGAGTCGGAGACCAGGGCGATCTTCCGGGCGAGCTCCGCCTGTCCCCGGTCCACGTCCTGGAATTCGTCCACCAGCAGGTGCCGGATCCCGGATTGCACCTGGGCCAACGTCTCCGGCGCCTCCCGGAACAGCTTCACCGGCAGCCGGATCAGGTCCGAGAAGTCCAGGGCGCCGGCGGCGGAGAGCGCTTCGTCGTAGGCCCGGGCGACGGCGTCGGCCTTCCCGGTGAAGAACCACCCCGAGGCTACCGCCGCAGACTCCACCGGGATCCCCTCCCGCTTGGCGCGCTCGATGACGCCGGCGAACCGGGCGGGCGGGAACTTCTTTTCGTCGATGTCCTGGTCGGCAAGGATCTGGCGGAGCGCATCCATCTGGTCGCGCGCGTCGTAGATCAGAAAGCCCGGCGGCAGGCCGATCCGATGCCCGAACCGGCGCAGCAGGAGGGCCCCGAAGGCGTGGAACGTCCCCAGCCAC
>JBLNFH010000238.1:0-4490 GCA_050263475.1 Deltaproteobacteria bacterium | reverse complement strand
GTGACCTTCACGGAAGGGGAGAACGTGCGGGTGATCGACGGCCCCTTCAGCAACTTCAGCGGCATCGTCGAGAGCATCAAGGCGGACAAGGGGAAGGTCGTCGTCCTCGTGTCCATTTTCGGGCGGGCGACCCCCGTCGAACTCGATTTCACCCAGGTCGAAAAAAGCTAATTCGGAAGGGGAGAGGGTACCATGGCGAAAAAGGTCGTATCGCAGATCAAGCTCCAGATTCCCGCGGGGAAGGCGAATCCCTCCCCTCCCGTGGGTCCCGCCCTCGGACAGCACGGCGTCAACATCATGGAGTTCTGCAAGTCGTTCAACGCGAAGACGGCGTCCCAGGAAGGGATGATCATCCCGGTCGTGATCACGGTGTACGCCGACCGGTCCTTCACCTTCATCACGAAGACGCCTCCCGCGTCCGTCCTCCTGCTCAAGGCGGCCGGGCTGGAGAAGGGGAGCAAGACCCCCAAGCGCGAGAAGTGCGGAAGGATCCCGCGGAACAAGGTCGAGGAGATCGCGAAGCTCAAGATGACCGACCTCGACGTGAAAGACCTGGAGGCCGCCATCAAGACGATCGAGGGGACCGCCCGGAGCATGGGGCTCGAGGTGTTCTAGGACGTTCGACAGACGAAGGGAGAGAGAAATGCCGAAGCACGGAAAAACCTACCTGGAAGCACGGAGCAAGGTGAACAGGGAGGCAAAGTATTCTCTCGACGAAGCGCTGGAACTGCTGAAGGCGACGGCGCGGGCGAAGTTCGACGAGACGGTGGAGGTGGCGCTGCGCCTGGGGGTCGATCCCAAGTACCCCGACCAGCAGGTACGGGGTTCCGTCGTGCTGCCGCACGGCACGGGGAGGTCCGTCCGGGTTCTCGTCTTCGCCAAGGGGGAGAAGGCGAAAGAGGCGCAGGAGGCCGGGGCCGACTTCGTCGGCGCCGAGGACCTGGTCGCGAAGATCCAGGGGGGCTGGCTCGATTTCGACAAGGCGGCGGCCACCCCGGACATGATGGGGGCGGTCGGCAAGATCGGGAAGATCCTGGGTCCCCGGGGGCTGATGCCGAACCCGAAGGTGGGGACGGTGACCTTCGACGTGGGGAAGGCCGTTCGCGACCTGAAGGGCGGCAAGGTCGAATTCAAGGTCGACAAGACGGGGACCCTGCACGCGGGGATCGGGAAGGTGAGTTTCGGCAAGGACAAGATCCGGGAGAACTTCCTGACGTTCTTCGAGGCCATCCTGAAGGCGAAGCCGTCCGCCGCGAAGGGGACCTACGTCCGGACGCTGGCCCTCTCGACGACGATGGGGGTCGGGGTGCGGCTGAACGCCAGCGTGCTGCAGGCGGACCAGAAATAGACGTTCTTTGAACCATCGGGAAACTTCTTTTGTCAAAGACCGCGGGTTCACCGCAGGTGACCAAGGGGGCGGAAATGGCTTCGGGTCCGCCCGTCCCGCGCAGACAAGGGGAGCCGGGGATGCCGGAACAACGGCGAACGTTCTCGCGCGCGCCCTCTGCCTTTGACAGGGGTTTCGATAGCGGTCCAATCTTTTCGAGGAAAGGGGGCAAGCGCGAGTGAAAGACAAGAGCAAGGCGGATACCGTAGAGGCGTTGCGCCGCGCGATCGGGGCGCAGAAGGGCGCCGTCGTGGCGGAATTCCGGGGCCTCACGGTGGCCGAGATGACGACTCTCCGGAAGAAGCTCCGCGAGGTCGATGCGGAGTTTCGCGTGACCAAGAACACCCTGATGCGCCTGGCGGCGAAAGGCCACGATTTCGGCAAGCTCGACGAGTTCTTCTCGGGCCCGACGGCCGTCGCGCTGACGCACGGCGACCCGGTGGCGCTGGCCAAGGCGATGAAGGAGTTCGCCGCGGGCAGCCCGAAGATCCGCCTCAAGGCGGGATTCTTCGAGGGGAGGGTGCTTGGCGTAAAGGAAGTGGAGACGCTGGCGCAGGTGCCGCCGCGCGAGGCGCTGCTGGGGCGGTTGGCCGGGGGCCTCGCGTCCCCGCTTTCGCGCCTGGTGCAGGCGCTATCCGGGCCGCAGCGAAAGCTGGCGTATGCGCTGCAATCCATTCATGACCTGAAAACCGCACAAGAAACCAAGGGATAAAGGAGAATCCGATGGCGACGATGTCCAAGGAAGAATTCATCAAGATGGTGGAGGGATTGACGGTCCTCGAGCTGCACGACTTCGTGAAGGCGCTCGAGGACAGGTTCGGGGTGACGGCGGCGGCGCCGGCCATGGCGGTGGCGGCGGCCCCGGGCGCGCCCGCGGCCGCGGTGGAGGAGAAGACCGAGTTCGACGTGGTCCTGACCGGGTTCGGGAGCAACAAGATCCAGGTGATCAAGGTCGTCCGGGAAGTGACGGGACTGGGCCTGAAAGAGGCCAAGGACCTCGTCGAGGGCGTGCCCAAGCCCCTGAAGGAAGCGGTCGCCAAGAAGGACGCCGAGGATTTGAAGAAGAAGGTCGAAGAGGCGGGGGGCACGGCGGAAATCAAGTAGTTCCCGCCGCCACGGCGCGTCACGGTGGGGGGGCGGACCACCGCCTCCCCCGGTTTCAACCATTGCCTGTACCCCCGGGGTGAAGAGATGGCTTATCTGGATTACCGCAATCGAGTCAAACGGGTTGACCTGTCCAAGATCGACAAGGTTCTGGAGATACCGAACCTGATCCAGGTCCAGCACGAGTCGTACAACGAGTTCCTGCAGCTGAACGTCCCGGTGGAGAAACGCAAGGACAACGGGCTGCAGACCGTGTTCAAGAGCATCTTCCCGATCGCGGACTACAACGGCCGCGCGTCCCTGGAGTTCGTCTCCTACACCATCGGCGCCCCCAAGTGGAGCGAGGACGAATGCCGCGAGCGCGGGATGACGTTCGCCGCGCCGATCAAGGTGACCGTCCAGCTGGTCATCTTCGACGTGGACGAGCGCACGGCGGCGCGCACCATCCGGGACGTCAAGGAGCAGGAGGTCTTTTTCGGCGAGATCCCGCTCATGACGGACCGCGCCACCTTCATCATCAACGGCACGGAGCGGGTCATCGTCAGCCAGCTCCACCGCTCCCCGGGCGTGTTCTTCGAGCACGACAAGGGGAGGTCCCACGCCTCCGGCAAGGTCCTGTTCTCGGCGAGGATCATCCCGTACCGGGGATCCTGGCTCGATTTCGAGTTCGACCACAAGGACATGCTGTACCTGAAGATCGACCGGAAGCGCAAATTCCCCATCGCCGTCCTGCTGCGCGCGTTCGGCCGGACCACGGAGGAGCTGCTGCGTTCCTTCTACGAGGTGGAGGAGGTTTCCCTCGAGGGGGACAAGTGCTCGAAGGCGTTCCGCCCCGACCTGATGGTGGGCCTGAAGATGCCGGTGGAGGTCCGCCACCCGAAGACGGGCGAAGTGGTGTTCAAGAAGGGGATCAAGGTCTCCAAGAAGCGCGTGGAGCGCTTCGCGGACGTGCCGTTCGGACGGATCTCCATGCCGGTGGAGGACCTGCTCCAGAAGGTGAACGTGATCGACATCGCGGACCCCGCGACGGGGGAGATCCTTCTCGAGTGCGGGCAGCAGATCACCGAGGAGGGGCTCGCCCTTCTCCGGGAGAAGAAGGTTCCCTCGGTATCGGTCTTCTCGCTCGAGAACTCGGACCGCGCCATCTGGGACGGGCTCCTGACCGACAAGATCAAGACCCGCGACGAGGCCTTGAAAGAGATCTACAAGAAGATGCGGCCCGGGGACCCTCCCACCAAGGAGGCGTCCGAGGCGCTCTTCGAGAACATGTTCTTCAACCCGGAACGGTACAGCCTTTCCCGCGTCGGCCGTCTCAAGCTGAACCACAAGCTGGGGATCGCGGACGGGGACCTGGAGACGACCGTCCTTCGCCAGGAAGACATCATGCGGGTCATCCGGTACCTCATCGACCTGAAAAACGGGATCGGCGAGGCGGACGACATCGACAACCTGGGGAACCGCCGCGTGCGGACCGTCGGGGAGCTGATCGAGAACCAGTTCCGGATGGGGCTGGTCCGCGTGGAGCGCGCGATCCGGGAGAAGATGAGCCTCCAGGACATCGAGACCCTGATGCCCCACGACCTGATCAACGCGAAGCCGGTTTCCGCGGTCATCAAGGAGTTTTTCGGGTCGTCCCAGCTGTCGCAGTTCATGGACCAGACCAACCCGCTCTCGGAGGTGACGCACAAGCGGCGCGTTTCCGCCCTGGGGCCGGGAGGCCTGACGAGGGAGCGCGCCGGGTTCGAGGTCCGGGACGTGCACCCCACCCACTACGGGCGGATCTGCCCCATCGAAACGCCGGAAGGGCCGAACATCGGGTTGATCGCGTCGCTTTCGACCTTCGCGCGGATCAACGAGTTCGGGTTCATCGAGACGCCCTACCGGGTGGTGAAGGACAGCGTCGTCACGAAGGAGATCGTCTACCTTTCCGCCATGGACGAGGAGCGGCACGTCATCGCACAGGCCAATGCCGCGGTGGACGCCGCCGGCAAGTTCACCC
>JBLNFH010000237.1:0-3855 GCA_050263475.1 Deltaproteobacteria bacterium | reverse complement strand
TTCATGAAGTAGGGAAGACCCGCGCCGGTCCCGATGAAGCAGGCCTGGAACCCTTCCTCGTCCAGGAGTTCGTCGATCGTGATCGATTTGCCGATCACCGCGTTGCACTCCAGCTTTACGCCCAGCTTGCGGATGTACTCCACCTCGGACTGCACGATGTCCTTCGGGAGGCGGAACTCGGGGATTCCGTACATGAGCACGCCGCCCGCCTTATGAAGCGCCTCGAAGATCGTCACATCGTGACCGAGCTTCACGAGGTCCCCGGCGACGGTCAGCCCCGCGGGACCGGCGCCCACGATGGCCACGCGCTTCCCGGTGGGGGGCGCGACCTCGGGGATCTCCACGCTGCCGGTCACCCGCTCGAAATCGGCGACGAAACGCTCCAGCCGCCCGATCGCCACCGGCTGGTATTTCTTGCCCAGGACGCAGGGCATCTCGCACTGCTCCTCCTGGGGGCAAACGCGGCCGCACACCGCGGGAAGGGCGTTGGTCTCCTTGATCTTCCTCGCCGCCTCGACGAATTTTCCGTGGCGGACGAGATCGATGAACTCGGGGATCTGCACGGCGACCGGGCACCCCTTGACGCACGCCGGGTTCTTGCACTGGATGCAGCGGCTCGCCTCGAGAATGGCCAGGTCGGGCGTGAGGCCGAAGGGGACTTCCCGGAAGTTCTTCTTCCGGATCTCCGGGGGCTGCTCCGGCATCGGCTGCCGGGGGATGCTGCCGACCTTGGGACGGGGGGTGATCGGGGTCTGCGTCGCGTCGGCCATCAGTTTCCACCTCCCGTCGTAACGACCGCATTGGACGTAGTCCCGGCCTTTGCGGGATTGGGGGCCGCCGACCCCATGCACTTGCCGTCCTTGTGCAGGAACTTGTCCATCGCCTCCTTCTCTTCCTTCAGGTAGGCGCGGTTGCGCATCACCAGCTCCTTGAAGTCCACCTCGTGCCCGTCGAATTCCGGGCCGTCCACGCAGACGAACTTGGTCTTGCCGCCGACGGACACCCTGCAGGCCCCGCACATCCCCGTGGCGTCCACCATGATGGGGTTCAGGCTCACCACCGTCTTGATCCCGTGGGGGCGGGTCACCTCCGCCACCGCCCGCATCATCGGCACCGGGCCGATGGCGATGCAGAGATCGATCTTCGTCCCCGCGTCGATCAGGTCCTGCAGGGCGGTCGTCACGAACCCTTTCCTGGCGTACGACCCGTCATCGGTCGTGACGGTGATCTCGTCGGAGATCGCCCTCATTTCGTCCTCGAGGATGAGGAGGTCCTTCGTCCGCGCCCCGACGATCGAGACCAGGCGGTTCCCCGCTTTCTTGAAAGCGGTCGCGATGGGCAGGAGGGGCGCCGCGCCGATCCCGCCGCCGATGCCCACGATGGTGCCGAGCTTCTCCACGTGCGTCGGCAGGCCGAGGGGGCCGACGACGTCGAGCAGGTTGTCCCCCGCCTTCAATCCGGCCACTTCGGCGGTCGATTTCCCCACCGCCTGGAAAATGATCGTCACGGTGCCTTCGACCGGGTCGGAATCGACGATGGTCAGCGGGATGCGTTCGCTCAACTCCCCCCTGCGGATGACCAGGAACTGCCCCGCCTTCCGTTTGCGCGCGATCCGCGGCGCAAGGATCCTCTGGAGGAGCACGTTTTTTGCGATTTCTCTGCTTTCGACGATGGGAAACAAGGTGTACCCTCCGCGTCCGCCGGTTGGGTGAGGCGGACTCACTTAGGTGCCGCTGTCGTATTGGCAGGGCCGGGCCGGCGTTAAAACGCGCAAAGAATACCCCTTTCCCCGGAAACAATCAAGCGGAAAAAGAGGACCGGATATCCCGCCATAAAAGGTCGATTCCCTCGCGCGTTTGGGCCGAAACGAGCAACGGCCCGGCGTCTCTCCGGGGCCCTTCGAACCCTTCGAATCGTGCGGCGGCGGTTGCCCGCTCGACGGCGGAAAGCTTGTCGATCTTCGTCCCCACCCACCGGCAGGGAATGCCGTGCGCCAGCAGGTACGCGGAGAGCATCTTCTCTTCCTCGCCCGGCCCGCGGCGCACGTCGACCAGAAGATAGACCTTCCGGAGCCTGCGGCAGGAGGAAAGGTACCCCTCGACGAGGGTTTTCCAGACGTCCCGCTCCTCGCGGGACACCTTCGCGTATCCATATCCCGGCAGGTCGACGAAAGCGAACTTCCCCTCGATCTCGAAAAAGGCGAGCCCCCGGGTCCGTCCCGGGGTCCGGCTGACGCGGGCGAGCCTCTTGTGGCCAACAAGGGCGTTGAGCAGCGAGGACTTCCCCACGTTCGAACGGCCGGCGAAGGCCACCTGCGGAAGAGCGATCTTCGGCCAGCCTTCTCCCGTCGGATCGAACATCAGGAAACGCGGAGGGGAGGACAGGGGCGTCCCCCTCACTTCTTCAAGACGGCCTGAACGGCCTTTTCCAGCTCCTCTTCCCTCATCCGTCCCGCCTTGGCGAGCGCGATCCTTCCCGCCCGGTCGATCAGGTAAATGGTAGGCGTCCCGGCGACGCCGTACGGGTCAGCCGCCTTGAACATCTCCTTCGAGTCCAGTTCGTCGATCAGGACCTTGAAGGTGTATCCCTCCTGCCTGACGAATCCCAGCACGCTGCCCTTCAGCGGCTCCCCGTCGAGGGCAACGGCGACGACGTCCAGCCCCGAATCCTTGTGCCGGTTGTGCACCTTCTGGATGATCGGCATCTCGAACCTGCACGGTTCGCAGAAAATCGACCAGAAAACAAGGAGGATCGGCCTCTTCCCCTTCTCCTCCGCAAAATGGAACGGAAACCCCTCCGGGTCCCGGATGCTGAAGTCGGGAGCGGCATCCCCGACATCGAGCATCCGGATCCCCTCGGCGGAAGGAACTCCCGCCGACAGCGGCGTCATCGCCTTTTCCTGGGCGTGGGCGGCCGCTGCCCCGAAAGCGATGCCCCAGGCGCAGGCGACCAGGACCAGGATGTGCGCGGCTCGATTCCGCATCCTGCCGTCCTTTGCCATCTCCCCTCACACCTTCTGCAACACGGACTCGTTGACGGTGATCTTGGCCTTCTTTTTCAGCCCCTCGATATAATCGTCCAGCACCTTTTTCTTCTTGTTGTTCTGGAGGAAGCCCCGGATCTGCTCCTTCACTTCCGAGAGGGGGACTTTCTTGCCGTTCCGGACGAGTTCCTTGGAATGCTCCGCGTACGCATCCCCGATCTCCTTTTCCGTGACGGGGATATCCTTCAGCACCACCTTGTCCGCCAGCAGGCTGATCAGGACGGACCGCTCCAGGTTCTTCCTTACCGTCTTCACGGTCTCCGAACCTTCGACCCCCTGTTTCTTCGCGTATGCGGCCAGCGCCCGGCTCGTCAATTCCCGGTCCGTGATCCTTTCCACCATCATCGGGTTCTTCAGCAGGGACGAAGTGGTCTGGGTGTCCGGGGAGAGGTGGCCGACCAGCCGCTTGATGTCGCCGTAGCTCACCTTGGCCGTTCCGGCGGTTCCCAGGATCGCGTTATCCCCCACATTCTCCCCCTTACCGATCTTCTGGATCTGCTCCTTGTCGACCGCAGTAGGGGTCTCTTTTTTCGCCGCCGCGATCAGATCTTCCTGTATCTTGCGCGTCATCTGGTCGGACAGCATTTTGCCGGCACGGGTTTTCGCATCCTGCTCGGAAAGGTTCTTGTCGGCCTCCCTGAGCTTTTTCGCCTCCACCTCGATCTCCTTATCGCCGGCCTTTCCCTTCGACTCCATCTCCTTGCGGAAGAGGGCGGAGATCAGGATCCCCTGTTCGCTCTGCGCGACGGCCTCCTTGTACTGCGCAGTGTTGTCCAGCCCCTTCCCCCTTGCGTCCTGCGCCAGGAGAAAGC
>JBLNFH010000236.1:0-3975 GCA_050263475.1 Deltaproteobacteria bacterium | reverse complement strand
GATATAAGGGCAGGAAGGGATGCAGGAAGGGGAGGACCCATGTTGCGACGAATGCCGATAGTTGCTGTTTCCATGCTGCTTTTGCTTCTCTCCTGGGGGAAACCGGTTGCGGGAGGGGGGCGGTTCGCCGATTCCTCCAGCCCCGGAGGCGGCGGCACGGGGTTGAATTTCATCGTGCGCGAAATCAGGGTGACGCCGATCCGGGCCCACGTGGGGGATCTCATCAAGGTCGAGATGATCGTGGAGAACCAGGGCGGAGAAGGAGCCGGGACGTCCACGGAAAGAATCTACGCCAACGGCAAGTCGGTGGCGCAGAAACTGTTCCATTACGACATCGCCGGGGGAACCTTTTACCATGAAACGCTCTTCTGGGACACCAAGGGGATGGCGCCCGGGGAATACCGGATCCGCGGGGAGGTGTTTCTCTGGTACGACACCTCGCCGTTCGATAATTACCTCGATGTGAAGCGGTCCGTGGAGCTCCTCCCTCCGGGGGTGGCCTTTTCCGGCAAGGAAACCGGTGGAGGCTACGCAATCGAACGCGATCCGAGGTATAAGCCGGCGGCCGGCGCGACGGAAGGGGAACCCCCCCCGCCGGGAGGCGCGACGGGCTACTGATCGGCAGGTTCTTCCCTCCGGGAGGAATCAGTCGATGGGGAACGGCATCAAAAGGGAAACGTGGGGAGGAGGCATCTTTGAAAAGGATCGTCTTTCTTGCGCTGGGGGCGGTATGCATCGCCGGGACGTTTGCCTGGTGGCATGCGAACCGCGCCGCCGCCAGGAGCGATGCTCCCTACGCCCAGGTCTTCATCCACGGGACGCCCGTCTGCGTCTACACGGCGGGGGGAAATATCATGGCGCAGGTCGGGCAGTGCCCGGATACGCCCGGCATGGAGAACAGGGATTCCGAGGAGAATGCGCCGTTCCACGGGGAGCCGGGGATGGAGCTTCCGCCGGGGCACCCGCCGGTGGACCGGGACCTGTTCCCGGACGACCGGCGGTTGATCCCGATCTGAAGGATAAGGGGGGCCTTGCTGCCCCCCCGTTCCCGCCGGATCCCCGCCTCGCCGCCTAGAATTTATACACCATCCGGAATGTCGTGCGGTTTCCCTGCGGACGGTTCTCCACCGAAGACTCGAACTGGGTCTTGAGGTCGAAGACAAAACCGTTACTCGTGATCCAGTGGACCGCCGGCCCGATCGCGAAGGCCTTCTCCTTCGTACCGTTCCCCTTGACGCCGTTGAACTCGTCCTCCGTCAACTGGTGGATGTAGTAGCCGGTTGCGGCGAGCCGCAGGTTTTTCACCGCCTCGTACTCGAAGGAATAATTGGCGTGGAACAGCTGGCCGGGCCGGATCTTGGTATCGTCGTTCTCCGTGTTGTAGGTGTAGTGCAGCCGCCAGGAGGTCGAAAACCGGTCCGTGAGGAACCAGGTGAAGGAGTAATACGGCTCGATCGTGTAGATGTTCGCCCCCGGGTTGATGACGTACTTCGTGTCGAACTGCCCCGTGGGAAAGATCACGTCCAGCTCGAGCCGGTGCAGGAACGGGCGGTCCAGGAGCTTGTGGGGAAACCACTGGACGAACGGTCCCACGATCAGGTCCCCCAACGGTCCCGGGTTGGCCGTCACCGGCGGCCCCCCCGGCCCCAGGGTGCCCGTGCCGTTCAGCTGGCCGATGGGCTGGAGGATGTCGATCCCGAGGTTGCCGCCGAGGAACATCCGCTTCGACACGTGTGCCAGCTGGTTCATGGAGAGGACGAACGCCACGCCGGGATCGCCGGGGATATCGTTCCCGTTCTGGTCCTTGAATACATCCGACTGGTAGATCTGGATGTACTCGAAGAAATAGGTCCCCGGCCCCGGCACCGCCCCGTCCAGGACGTCCGTCAATCCGAAATTGAGCAACGGCTGCTGGAAGGCGTGCGCGGGGCCGCAGCAGAGCCCGCCGAAAACGGCAGTGAGCAACAGCACGATCCATCCCCGTTTCATCATCCCCTCCTTGCGGTTGTTTCCACCGGCGCGAGCCGGTTTCACCCTACATTTCCATCCGGAAACCTGTCCGTCAATCATTTCTTTCGGGAAATCGCAGTCCGGCGCTGTTAGAATAGGACGCGAAAGGAGAAGGATTGCCGTTCTACGCGGATCTGAGCGAAGCATACGACGCGCTGTTCCCGATGTCCGACGCCCAGCGGGAGCTGTTTGACCGGATTCGCGGGATGGGAGATATCCGCCGGGTGGCGGATGCCGGCTGCGGCTCCGGCGCACAGCTGCTTCATTTTGCCATGGCCGGCCTCACCTGCACGGGGTTCGATCCCGATCCGGCGCTGGTAGCGCTGGCGCGTCAAAAGCTTGCCCCGTTTCCCGATGCCCACGTGGAAATCGGCGGGTTCGCCGACACGGTCCGGCTGGTCTCGCCGGCCGCCGACCTTCTCCTTTGCCTGGGGAATTCGCTGGTCCACGTCCCCCAGGGGGAAGCCGCCCGCTTCCTGTCGGATGCGGCTTCCGTCCTGTCTGCCGGCGGGTGGCTGCTCCTCCAGATCCTCAACTACGAGAGGCTCCACCGGGAAGGGATCACGGATCTTCCCTTGATGCGTGCGGGAGAGGGATCGATCGAGTTCCGGCGCCGGTATGTCTGGGAAGGGCAGCGGGATATCCGGTTCCAGACGTCGCTTCGCATCGCGGGGGGGGACGGCCCCCGAATCATCCGGAACGAAATCCCTCTCCATCCCATCTATCCGGATGAGATGTGGGAAATGCTTTCGGCGGCCGGGTTCGCCCCCATCCATTATTACGGCGACTTTGCCCGTTCCGAATTTACCCTCGGCTCGGAGGCCCTTGTATGCCTGGCAAGGAAATCGTGAAAAAGCCCCACCGTTCCCAAAAGATCAGGAACCGGATCCTGGCGATTGCAGCAATCGCGGGCGCCGGCTGGCTGATTTCCCAGGGGGTAACCGCGGCGAACCGCAACCAGCTGCAACACCCCACCCGGGCGCTGCCCGCACAGAACGTCCGTGTTGCGGGCGAGCACGGGATCACCGCCCAGGATCTGCTGGCGCTTGTTTCCCAGGGCAGCTCGGAGGGGAGCGCCAGGGACGGATCGCGAATCACGCTTGCCATTGACGAGGACCTCCAGAACCAGATCTTCGCGCTGTTCCGCCGGTTCGATCCCCCCTACGGCGTCTTCGCGGCGATGGAGCCCGATACCGGGCGTGTCGTCGCGCTGGTGGGCTACCGGAAGGGAGGCGGATCGGATCCCGGCCTTGCCCTCAAGGCGGTGTATCCGGCGGCGTCCCTGATCAAGGTCGTGACGGCCTCGGCCGCGCTGGAGGGGGGAAACATCTCCCCGGGGGACGAGATCAGCTACCGCGGGGGGATCTACGGAATCTCTCGCAGGGGGATCCACGCGAAGGACGGGCGCGGCGTCCCGTCCATGTCGCTCGAGGAGGCGATCGCCAAGTCCGCCAATGCGGTCTTCGGAAAGGTGGCCGTCAACTACGTGGGCACCGAGGCGCTTGCCAGCTACATGGCCAAGTTCGGATTCGGGCAGCCGATTCCCTTCGACCTCCCGGTGGAGACGAGCCAGGGGGAGGTCCCGCGCGATGAATACAACCTGGCCCGGACGGGTGCGGGATTCGGCGAGGTGTACGTGTCGCCGCTCCATATGGCGATGATCATGTCCGCCATCGCTTCTTCCGGGGAGATGCCCCAGCCGATCCTGGTCGAGCGGGTGGAAGACAAGGACGGCGGCTTGCTGTTCGAGGCTCAACCGTCGAAGTGGCGGGACACGGTGAAGCCCGAGACGGCCGACACCCTGCTGCAGATGATGGTGAAGACCATCGAGATGGGCACCTCGCGCCGCACGTTCGGCTCCCCCCAATCAACCCCCCTCCTTCAGGACATGGAGGTTGCGGGGAAGACGGGCTCCCTTTCGGGGTGGAACCCGCGGATGCATTTCGAGTGGTTCGCCGGGGTAGC
>JBLNFH010000235.1:0-2606 GCA_050263475.1 Deltaproteobacteria bacterium | reverse complement strand
GGAAGCTACCCCTATGGATAAACTTGCGCTCATCCGAAGGGAGCAGGCGTCCGGTTACCTCGTGGCCATGACGGGGGATGGCACGAACGACGCACCGGCTCTGGCGCAGGCCGATGTAGGGGTGGCGATGAACACGGGGACCCAGGCCGCCAAGGAGGCGGGGAACATGGTGGACCTGGACTCCAATCCCACCAAGCTCATCGAGATCGTGGAGATCGGCAAGCAGATGCTCATGACGCGGGGGGCGCTCACCACCTTCAGCATCGCCAATGATTTGGCCAAATACTTTGCCATCCTCCCGGCCATGCTGATCGGGGTGTTCCCCGTGATCGGGCCTCTGAACGTCATGCGGCTGGCCTCGCCCCAAAGCGCCATCCTGAGCGCGGTCATATTCAACGCCCTCATCATCGTCGCGCTGATCCCATTGGCCCTGCGTGGTGTGCATTTCCGGCCGTGGAGCGCGGGGACGTTGCTGCGCAGGAACTTATTGATTTACGGCTTGGGAGGAGTGGCGCTTCCCTTCCCGGGAATCAAGCTCATCGACATGGTAGTAAACATGTTCCATCTCGCGTGAAAAGGGAATACTCATGAAGGAACTGATTGCGGAATTCCGCGCCTCGATCACGATCACGCTGCTATTGGTTGTCCTATGTTGCGGGATCTATCCGGCGGTGGTATGGGGAATCGCCCAGACGACTTTCCCCGCCCATGCCAACGGATCCCTTGTCCATGTGGACGGAAGAACCGTGGGATCCTCTCTCATTGCCCAACGGTTTTCAGGAGCGGCCTATTTCCATCCCCGCCCCTCGGCGGCGGGGCAGGGATACGATGCGGCGAGTTCCGGGGGGACGAACCTGGGCCCGATATCCGGAAAGCTGATTGGGGATGTCCAGAGCCGTGTGGCTGCCTACCGGACGGAAAACGGTCTGCCGGCCGATGCCCGGCTGCCAGCCGATGCCGTTATGTCCTCGGCCAGCGGCCTGGACCCTCACATCAGCGTTCGGAACGCGGAGTTGCAGGCCAGCCGGGTCGCCACAGCTCGGGGGATGTCGAAGGAAGAGGTGTTATCGAAAGTGCGGGCCCGCACGGAGGGGCGGGACCTCTGGGTCCTGGGGGAGCGGAGGGTGAATGTGCTGATGCTGAACCTGGACCTGGACGGTAAACTGTAGCCGGGATGCTGGAAGAACGGGGCGACACCTTCCTTCGGTTGATCCGCCGCGCGGGGCGCGGCCGGCTGAAGGTCTATCTCGGGTACGGGGCCGGTGTCGGGAAGACGTACCAGATGCTCTTGGAGGGGCAACGCCTCAAGGACGAGGGGATCGACGTCGTCGTCGGCTTGGTGGAAACCCACGGCCGGTCGGAGACCGCGAAACTGATCGATGGGCTGGAAGTCGTCCCGCGCCGTCGGCAGGAATACCGGGGTGTGGTCCTCGAGGAAATGGAACTCGACGCCGTCCTTGCCAGGAAACCTCAAGTCGCCCTGATCGACGAACTGGCCCACACCAACGTTCCCGGCAGCAGGAATCCCAAACGGTACCAGGATGTCCAGGACATTCTCGCCGTGGGGATCCACGTCATCACCACCCTGAACATCCAGCACCTGGAAAGCCTCTACGACATGGTGGAGAAAGCGACCCACGTGAAAATCCGGGAGCGGATCCCGGACACGGTTCTCGCCGAGGCGGACCAGCTGGTGAACGTCGACCTGACGACCGAGGACCTCCGCAAGCGTTTGCTCGAGGGGAAGGTCTACCCGCCGGAGCGGATCCAGACGGCGCTGGAGAATTTCTTCCGGGTAACCAACCTGGAGAAGCTCCGGGAATTGACCCTCCGGGAACTTGCTGCGCAGATTGACCAGCGCCGGCGGGAATCCCCGGAAGAGACCGCCACGACCCCGGATCAGATCATGGTGTGCCTGAGCTCCCGCGGGCCCAACAGCGAAATGTTGCTCCGGTACGCCTCCCGCCTGGCGGGAAAGCTCAACCGGAACTGGTACGCTGTCTACGTGCAGACGCCCTCCGAGGAGCCGACGGTCATCGACTCCCACACGCAGCGCATCCTTTCCGGCACCCTGACCCTCGCCAAGCAACTGGGCGCGATGGTCTTCACGTACAAGGGAGAGGACATCCCGGACACCGTTATCCGGTTTGCCCGGGAATACCGCGTAGGGACCATCGTCGTCGGCAGCCCGAGTTCCATCCCATTGTGGAAACGGCTATTGGGGAAGCGCGGCACGGTGGACCGACTGGTCTACGACGCAAGGGGAATGAATATCGTTGTCCTCGACACGCGGGGGGAAAAGGCGGCGCAACCGACACTGTCCCGGGAGACGGAGGAGGTCGGACCGCATCCCGGACGACAGGCGGAAGGGGCAGTCACCCCCGTCACGAGCCAGCCGGCACTGAGCGAACTAATTACCCCTGGGCGCATTGTGATTTGGAACCATCCGGTTCGGAAGGAGCTGGCGCTTCGCACCCTGGTGGATGCCGCGGTGGGAGGAAGCGGAATAGGAGATCCGGCAACCATACTGGGCATTATCCTGAAGCGGGAGGAAGAGGGATCGACGTTCTTCAACGAGGGGGTGGCATTTCCCCATGCGCGCATCG
>JBLNFH010000234.1:0-4143 GCA_050263475.1 Deltaproteobacteria bacterium | reverse complement strand
GCATCCCGCCGGACCTCGTGGAGGCGGCGAAGCGCCGCGAGATCGCCGATGCCGAGTTCCGGAAGAACTCCGTGCAGGGGCTCGCCGCGGCATGGTCCCAGGCGCTTGCTGTCGAAGGGCGGAACTCCCCGGAGGAGTACGTCGACGCGATCCGGAACGTCACGGCCGCCGATGTCGACCGCGTGGCCCGGGAATACCTCGTGAACGCGACCGCGGTCACGGCCGTTCTGACCCCGCGGCCGACGGGGGCGCCGGTGTCGACGAAGGGATTCCGGGGAGGGGAATCGTTCGCCTCGCGGCCGTCGAAGCCGGTCCGGCTTCCCGCCTGGGCGAAAGGGGTGACGGCGGCGCCTTCGATTCCCGCATTGCGGGTGAAGCCCGCCGATGTCACGCTGGAGAACGGCCTGCGCCTGATCGTCCAGTCGGAAACCATCAGCAGGACGGTGATCGTCTCCGGAAGGGTCCGGAGCAACGCCGGCCTGCAGGCGCCGGAGGGGAGGGAAGGGATCGACCGGGTCCTGGAGGACCTCTTCCCGTACGGCACGGCCGACCTGGACCGGCTCGCCTTCCAGGCGGCGCAGGACAACATCGCGGCTGCCGTGTCGGCGGGGACGGGCTTTTCCCTGCGGGTGCCGACGGAAGGATTCGAACGCGGAATCGAGCTCCTCGCGGAGAACCTGATTCGGCCCGCCCTACCGGAGGCGGCGTTCCGGATCGTGCGGGAGCAGACGGCTGATTCGGTCGAGGGGGAGCTCCAGAGCCCGTCCTATCTCTCCCGGCGGGCCCTGCGGACGAGGCTCTACCCGATCGGCGATCCCATGCTGCGGCAGGCGACGCCCGCCACCGTGAGGAGCCTCTCCCTGGAGGACGTCCGGACGTACCACGACAAGGTCTTCCGTCCCGACATGGCGACCCTCGTCGTCGTTGGAGACGTGACCGTCGATCGTGCGAAAGCGGTCGTCGGGAAATATTTCGGAGGGTGGAAGGCGGAGGGGCCGCGACCCCGGACCGATCCCCCGCCCGTGCCGGACAACGCCCCCGCAGCCGCGGCGGTCCCGGATGCGAGCCGGGTGCAGGACGATGTGACGCTCGCGGAGACGCTGGGGCTGACGCGCTCCCACCCCGATTACTATGCCTTGCAGGTCGGCACGCACGTGCTTGCGGGCGCCTTCTACGCCACCCGCCTGTACCGCGACCTGCGCGAGAAGGCGGGACTGGTCTACGTCGTGGAAGCGATGCTCGATGCCGGGAAGACCCGGGGGAGCTATGCGGTTTTCTACGGCTGCGACTCCCCGAACGTGTCGAAGGCCCGCGACATCGTGGAGCGCAACCTCCGGGAGATGCAGGACACCCCGGTCCCTCCCGGGGAGCTCCGGCAGGCGAAAGCGCTCCTGGTTCGGGGGATCTCCCTCTCCGAATCGAGCGTGGACGGGATCGCCGGGGAACTTCTCCGCCTGTCGCAAGACGACCTGCCGCTGGACGAGCCGCTCCGGGCGGCGAAGCGGTACCTGGAGGCTACTCCGGAGCAGGTGCGGGCCGCCTTCTCGAGGTGGATCCGTCCGGCAGGGTTCGTCCAGGTGACCCTCGGCCCGGAGGCGAAACCGTAGCGGACGGCGGCGATTCAACCGTTCGTGGAAAACCCCGGGAAAAGGGTCATGCCGCCGTCGATGAAAAGGGACGTCCCGTTCACGTAATCGGATTCATCGGAGGCGAGCCAGACGGCGGCGCGGCCGATGTCCCCCGGGTCTCCCACGCGGCCGTAGGGGATCAGGGTGAGGAGATTGGCAAGCGCCTCGGGCGTGGACCAGGCGGAGACGTTGATGGGCGTCTTGATCGCGCCGGGGCAGAGGCTGTTGACGCGGATGCGGCGGGGGGCCAGCTCCTGCGCCAGGGACTTCATCAGCATCATCACCCCGCCCTTGGAGGCGGCGTAGTTGACATGCCTTGCCCAGGGGATCACCTCGTGGACGGACGACATGCAGAGGATCTTCCCCGCGGCGCACGAGACCTCGGGGATCACGCCGCGGCGGAGGAATTCCCGCGCCGCCTCGCGGGCGCACAGGAATTGGCCGGTGAGGTTGACCGACAGCACGAATTCCCAGTCGTGCAGGGTCATCTCGACGAAGGCGGCGTCCCTCTGAAGCCCGGCGTTATTCACGAGAATGTGGATGGTGCCGTAGGCCTCGAACATCTTGCGGAACATCGACTGCACCTGGTCCTCCCGGCCGACGTCGGCCTGGATCGCCATGGCCTGGCCCCCCGACGACCGGATTTCCCCGACGACCCGTTCGGCGGCGGCGGGATCTACGACGTAGTTCACGACGACGGGAGCGCCCGCGGCGGCGAGGGCTATCGCCACGGCGTAACCGATGCCGGAGTTGGCGCCGGTGACAAGGGCGGGCTGCCCTTTCAGGGAGATCGGTTTCATGAAGGATCCTCCTTTCGGGTTACGGCCTGCGGCGACGCGTGCCGTTCGGTAAAACGGCAATCGGCGAGATGGCAGGGATAACGATCGGTGTGGAAGAGTTTCGCGCAGAACGGAGGTCTCCACCCATCGGAAACGAATGACTTCCAGAGAAGCGCCACCGCCGCCGCGCCTCCCAGCGGCCCGGCGAAGTAGACCCACAAGTCCCGGTAGTTGTTCGCAACGACTGCCGGGCCCAGGCTTCGTGCGGGGTTGAGGCTGGTTCCCGTTACGGGGGCTTCCGCGAAGACGAGGAAGGCCACCCAGACCCCGACGGCAAGGCCCGTCCAGCGGTGCAGCTTGGGATGGCTGACGAAAAACAGGATCACCCCCAGCAGGCTCCCTGTGATCAGGAGTTCGACGCCGGCCGCCCCCACCGGGGAAATCCACGGCGCAGGGCGGGTGGCCCCCACGTCCACGATCGTCGCCCATTTCCCCCACAGGAGTTCGACGAGCCCCGCGCCGGCTATGGCCCCCAGCGATTGCGAAACCGAATAAAGAACCATATTGCGGGTTTCGATCTTGCCCAGAATCCAGAAACCGAAAGAGACGGCGGGGTTGATATGCCCGCCGCTGCGTTGGCCCAAGGGCGAATAGACCACAACGGTTGCGCCGGCGGCGAAAAGAATCCCCGTCACCAGGAGCCGAATTCGGTCGGCGTGCACCAGAGAGGGAACCGGGGAGTCGGGACTCGTCATGAAGACCACCGAGGAAAGTCCCCAAGCAACCATGAAAGAGGTGCCGGCGAGCTCGGCGGCGTAGGCCCCCCAAGGGGCTGAATTTCGCTTACCCATAATTTATTATAGTTATATGAATTCCAATAAACCGCGGCGGCTCGAAGGGATCGCCATGGGGAGCGACCTCGAACGCGGTGAGGCTTTCGGGCGGCCGGGCATCCCGCCGCGCTGGACCCACGGCGCCAAGGACGGGGTCGGCACGGCCTATTCCAGTTCCAGCCGGCTCTGGTTCACCGTCTGGAACGGCATCGTCACCGAGGTTTACTACCCCACGGTGGACCGGCCCCAGCTCAGGGACCTCCAGTATCTCGTCACCGATGGAGAAGCGCTTTTTCACGAGGAGAAGCGTCATCTCCGTTCCCGCACGGAGCGGCTCTTTCCCCATGTCCCGGGGTACCGGATCACGAACTCCGATCCGGAAGGGCGCTATTCCATCATCAAGGAGGTCATCTCCGACTCCCACCTCCCGTGCCTTCTCTTGAATACGAGATTGACGGGCGAGGAGACGTTCCTTTCGACCCTTCGGATGTACGCGTTGTGCGCCCCGCATCTCGATGTGGGGGGGTGGGGGAACAACGGTTTCGTGACGGAATTCGCGGGCAGGCGAATCCTGACCGCCGAGAAGAACGGGACCTGGCTCGCGCTGGCCGCTACCGTTCCCTTCTCGCGCCTGTCCTGCGGCTATGTCGGGAAAAGCGACGGGTGGACGGACCTCGCGGGCGACTTCCGGATGGATTGGGAATTCGAAAAGGCCCTCGACGGCAACCTGGCCCTCACCGGGGAGCTGGGCCTGGACGGCCGCCGGGAGTTCACGATCGGACTGGCCTTCGGCGACGGACTGCACAACGCGGTGACGACGCTCCTGGAATCCCTCGCCATCCCTTTCCCCGACCACCTGGATCGATACGTGGAACAGTGGAACCGGACGTGCCGGCAGATGCT
>JBLNFH010000233.1:0-3998 GCA_050263475.1 Deltaproteobacteria bacterium | reverse complement strand
AAATGCTCAAGGGGGTCAGGTACCCTTCGAACAGGATGAGCTCATCGGGGCGGGTGTTCGCGTTGATGAATTCCACGACTTTCCCCACGTCGACGAAATTCTTCATCCTTCCTTCCGTGGCGTCGAGGATCGGGGGAACGGTCAGGAGCACGAAGCACAGGGAGATGACGGCCCTATGGATCCACGGACGGAAATGAACGACGGTGAAATACATGAAATAGGCCGCGGCGGTCGTCAGCGTGATCATGATGATCATCGAGTAGTAGATATGGAAGAAGATGGATTTCGAGGCAACGATCCAGTAGACGACCGATCCGAAAAGGAAGGGGACCCACACCCTCCGCATCGCCTTCTCCCGGGTCGCCATCGCGAGGAGCGTGCCGGCCAATCCCACCCAGAACAGGTTCCGCGTCATGTACCCCTTGAACTGGTCGAGCAGCATGTACTTGTATAACCGGAAGTTCGCGACCAGGCCGCTTTCCGTGAGGAACTCCTCCGCCAAATCGGTCAGCCTCACGAATCGAAGGAGAACGATTCCTGCGAGGACCAATCCGACCGACACCGCCCCCAGGACGGCCTTCCGCGTCCACAGGAATTCCATGAAGCGGTCGACGACTTTCTCATGCCTGTCGATCAAATACCAGGCCAGGGCCAGGCAGGCGGCCAGCGACAGCAGCAGGAACAGGGCGAAGGCCGGCGACGGGAGGAGATTCTTCACGGCGGCCATGACGCCGAAGGTGACGAAGAGCGAAACAACGAGGTAGACGGCGTAGCTTTTCAGGAAAACGACGGCATTTTTGCTTTCCTGGAGCATGAACAGGAAGGATATCGGCGCCAGCCACAGGAACAGGGGGTACTTGACCGCGTTTCCGAGCCCGAACCATACCGCCGCACGGAACAATGCCGAGAGCTTCCCCCGTTCGTAATACCGGCCGACCTCCGCCAGGGACAGGAACATGAAGAGGACGGCGATGCTGTCCAGCACCGTGACATAGCTGGCGAAGGAGATGACCGGGTGAAGGGAAAGCATCCAGACGATCAGCAGGCTGAAGCTTTTCGGAAAATACCCGGCGAAAAACCGGTATGCGGCCAGCAGGATCAGGATTCCGATCAGGTGATTGAACCATCTCGTCTTCCGTTCGATTCCCGCGCCGGGAAACAGCTTGTACGTCGCGTACAATCCCCATTCCATCAGGGGGAGGTGGTCGAACTTCCCGACGATTCCCTCCGGGTTGCTCACGGGATCGGCGATATATTTTTTCTGGTACCACAGCATCGAGCCTTTCTCGACCATGTGGAGCGCCGGTTCCACGTAGGTGTTGTACTTCATGGAATGCTCGCCGGTGAACGGGGCGGCGAAATACGGCGCCTTGATCGCCGTGAACACGACGATCGCCGAGAGCAGGAGCAGCGCCTGAAGCGCACCGTGCCGGTATACCGACGCGAAGACGCGGCCGATCCCGGGGAGGGATGCCATCCCCGGGAAACGCTCCGGGAAACGGTTCGCCCGTTCGAGCTCCGCGGCTTTCTCGGCCCGGCGCTCCTCGTCGAACCGCGTGGTAACGGGAGGAAGAAAGCGCTGCATCGATGTCCCGGCCTCGCTCAATTGATGATTTCATCCACGTGGTATTCCTTGATCTCCTTCGCATGGGTGAAGATGATGATCTCCCCGATCAGGCCGATCGCGAAGATCTGCAGCCCCAGCACGACGAAGAGGATACCGATCAGGAACAGAGGCCGGTCGCTCAACCCCACGTCGAAAAAGATCCGGCTGACGACCAGCCAGGAGGTGATGGCCAATCCCGTGACGAGAATGACGCTGCCGGTCAGACCGAAGAAGCGCAGCGGCTTTTTCGTGAACTTGATGAGGAAGAACACCGTGAGGAGGTCGATCATCCGGCGGACGTACGTGCCGAAGGGGTACGTCCGGAGCCGGCTCTCCCCCGTCGACTGCCTCATGTCGATTTCCCGGATCCGGAACCCCTGCTTGTGGGAAAGGATCGGGAGGAACCGGTGCAGGTCCCCGTACAGGTTGATCTCCTCCAGGATCCTCCTCCGGAACAGGCGGACGCCGCACCCGAGGTCGTTGCAGATGTTCCCGGTCATCCTTCTCAGGATCGCGTGGAACAGCATCGTCTGCATCTGGTTCCACTTCGAGTCCGTCCTCGGCCACCTGCGCGCCACCACCATGTCGTTGTCGTCGAGGCTCCCGATCAGCCTGGGCAGGTCCGCCGCCTCGACCTGGTGGTAGGCGGGGAGGGTGAGGATGATCCCGCCGGAGGCCTGCTGGAACCCCGAGGTGATCGCGACCGCCTCGCCGAAAGGCCTCGAATGCCGCACCAGGATCAGCCGTTCCCCCCGTTCCTTCATCGCCTTCAGTTCCAGGTACGCCTTCCGGAACCCTCCGTCGACGACGTAGATCATCTCGAAGGAACGGCCCGTCCCCCGGAGCGCTTCCGTGTACTCCCGGTGCATCGCTTCGAGGCCGTCGTACCGTTCCGTAACCGGCACGATCACGGAGATCGTTTCCAACGCCACCTCTTTCCTCAAGGGTTCCCGATGATCCACGGATACGCTCATGTCGCACCTACTCCACGGTTTTTTTCAAGTGGGCGAGTGTCCGGAAACTCCCCGTCTTGTTGATCAGTTCGCACAGGAAGCCCACCAGGAGAAGAAAGAACGACAGGATCAGGAACAGCAGCCCCCCGGAGGCCAGCATGAAATCGACCCGCCCCGTCCGGTACATCCCGCCTGCCGCTCCGAAAAGAACCGCTCCGCCCAGGAGCAAGGACGTCAGCCCGGCGGCCGCGAACAGGTGCATCGGCTTCGAGCCGAATGCGAGGAGGGTCTTGATGACGAGGAGATCGATGATCACCTTGTAGATCCGCGAGATCCCGTACTTGGACACTCCGAACTTGCGGGCGGAATGGTTGACCTTCAGTTCCGCGACGCTGGTCCCCGCCATGGAGGTCATCGCGGGGATGAACCGGTGCATGTCGGAGTACAGAGGGATCGATTTAATGATGTCCGCACGGTACGCCTTCAGCGAACAGCCGTTGTCCTTGATGGGTACCTTCGTGATTTTCCCGATGATCCAGTTCGCGATGACCGAGGGGATTTTCCGCGTGATCAGCTTGTCCTGCCGCTTGTGCCTCCACCCGCAGACGATGTCGTTTCCTTCGTCGATCTTCTCCAGGAACCTCGGGATATCGGCGGGATCGTTCTGGAGATCCCCGTCCATCGTGACGAGGACCCTCCCCTTCGCGTGCTCGATCCCTGCGACCATGGCCGGCGTCTGGCCGTAATTCTTCCGGAAACGGACCACGCGAAGGCGGGGGTCCGCTTCCGCGATCCGCTTCGCCTTCGCGAACGTGGCGTCCCGGCTCCCGTCGTCGATGAACAGCAACTCGTACGACTTTCCCAACGGGTCGAGGGCGTTGACGATCGCCCGGTACAGCGGCTCGACGCTCTCCTCCTCGTTGTAGAGGGGGACGATGACGGAAAAGTCAGGATTCATCGTGCCTGGGGCAGGACGGCGTTCCACAGGGTCGCCATGGACTGGTACCCGGTCCCGTTGGGGTGAAGCCCGTCCGCCAATTGTCCCGGATGGGAGATGAACCACGAATAAAAATCGGGAGAGGCGCACGCGATCCCGTTCGCCGCAACGAGCTCGTCGACCGCCTCGTTGTACCCGCGAATGGCGGCATCGTCCAGGTCGGGGTTTGAAGCGTACGGGACCTTCGCCAGGCACGGCGTCTTGCCGGCGGCGACGATCGCCGAAACGATCCGCTGCATGGAGTCCTTGTAGGATCCGATCGGAACGGCAGGTACGAATGCATCGTTCGATCCATACATGACGAGGTAATGCGTCGCCGTCGGGTGCGCCGACAACGTGACGGATATGGAGGCCGCGCCATCCGAGGAGGTGGTGCCGGACACTCCCGCGTTCGCGACCTGCGCGCCGAGGAGATTTCCCAGGAGCGGCTCATACCCTTGAC
>JBLNFH010000232.1:0-3596 GCA_050263475.1 Deltaproteobacteria bacterium | reverse complement strand
AGAAGGCGCCGGCGGAGCGGAAGGTGCGGAACCGGGGCGTGGGGAATCCCTCCGAGGCGGCCAGCCGCTTGGCGACCGGCTTGTCGAGCGTGACGCACAGCGTCAGGGGGTCCGAGCCGACATAGGGGATGCGGAGCATCTCGAGAAGGGCGGGGACATGCGCCTCGCGGCACCTTCCCCCCTCTCCTTCCGCGATGTTGAAGACGATATCCGGGTCGGATCCCCGCAGCGCATCGATGATGCCGGGCCCGGCCCCCAGCCGGACGACCTCGTGGCCGAGGGCGGTGAGCGCGTCGCAGAGATGCCCCACGGTCGCCTCCGAGTCGTACTCCTCGAAGGCGTCTTCCGGGAGGTGGGCGGGAAGGTCGGCGGGCTTTACGTTGTAGGAGAGGCCGACTCGCACCGTCTCCTTCTCCGGGCCATCCGCTCGTTGCCCGCCGGGATGAGGGCCTTGATCTCCCCGGTCATCAGGCGGTACACGTCCAGCCGGGGAGGAGACCCCTCCGACTCCGGCTGCGCGGAGGGCCGCCCGTCGTCGCGCGGCTCCTTGTAGCTGACGATGATCCCCTCGTAGTTGCGCAGGATCGTGCGCTGCTCCCCCATCGAGAGGATGTAGTTGGGCATGAGGGGGATCTTTCCCCCTCCCCCGGGGACGTCCACCACGAAGGTGGGGATGGCCAGCCCGGACGTGTGCCCCCGCAGCGCCTCCATGATCTCGACGCCCTTCGACAGCTTCGTCCGGAAGTGCTCCAGCCCCCGCACCTGGTCGCACTGGAACAGGTAGTAGGGCCGCACCTTGGCCCGGAGGAGCTGCGTGTTGAGGCGGCGGATGATCTCCGGGTGGTCGTTGATCCCCTTGAGCAGCACGGTCTGGTTGTTCACGGGAACGCCGGCCCGCAGCAGACGGTCGCAGGCCCTGCGTGCCTCTTCGGTGACCTCCCGGGGATGGTTGAACTGGGTGTTGATCCAGATCGGGCCGTATTTCTCCAGGACCCCGCAGAGCTCGTCGTCGATTCGCATCGGGAGGACCACCGGCACGCGCGTGCCGATCCGGATGATCTCGACGTGCGGGATCTTCCGCAGGCCCTTCAGGATGAACTCGATGCGGGGAGTGGGCAGCGTGAGGGGGTCGCCCCCGGAGACGATGACGTCCCGGATCTCCTCGTGCCGCTTGATGTAGGTAAACATCTTGGTGAGCTCGAACTCCGTCTTTGCCCCTTCGCCCAGCGCCCAGATCCTCTTCCGCGTGCAGTGGCGGCAGTACATCGAGCAGAAGTTGGTCACCACCATCAGGCACCGGTCGGGGTAGCGGTGGGTGAGGCCCGGGACGGGGCTGTCCTTCTCCTCGTCGAGCGGATCGTCCTCGCCGACATCCATCCCGTAATACTCCTCGGTTCCCGGGATCGACTGGAGGGCGATCGGGTCCGCGGGATCGTCGAACCGGATGAGCGACAGGTAATAGGGGGTGATGCCGAGGTGGTAGATGTCGTTCACGCGGTTGAGGATCGTGGATTCCGCCGGGGAGAAGTAGCGGAGCCCCTCCAGCTCCCGGGTGGAGGTGATGCGGTGGGAAAGCTGCCAGCGGTAGTCGTTCCACTGCTCCCGGGTCGCCTGCGGCCACGGCAGGCCCACCGGGTTACGGTCGCCCGGGCCGGCGTTCAGCGGAGCGGAATCGTCACCAGGGTTTGGGTCCATGTCCTCCTCGTCCGTTTCTTCGTCCACGCGGTTGAGTTGCCCAGTGCCGCTCCTCTACTTATCGCCTTATCGGCCGCTCGTCTTTACCCAGAGGAAGTCGACGGGGGCCTTTCCCTTGTTCGAGAACGCGAACTCTTTCTCGGCGTAGAAGTAGAGGCTCTCCCCCTTCCGGCCGACATAGGTGACGTTCCCCAGCCGCAGGCCCAGCCGGCCCGAGAGGACGAACACGTAGTTCTCCCCCTCCTGCGCGGGCTCGAGCGGCGTCTCCTTGCCCGGCTTGATCAGCGCCCGGTAGGCGACCATGGAGCGATAGCGGCTCTTGGGGATCAGCGTCTCGAAGGTCTGGTATCCCGTCACGTCGGAGGGGAGCGCTTCCGTTCTCCGGAAGAGCACCTTCTCCTCGTCGTCGCCGGCGAAGAAGGAGGAAGGGGTTTCGTTGAGGGCGGAGAGGATTTCGAGAAGGTTGGTGACGGAGGGGGACGTGTGGTTCCGCTCGATCTGGGAAATGGCGCCCTTGGTGAGTCCGGCGCGTTCGGCCAGGTCGGCTTGGGCAAGCCCGTTGATCTGCCGCAGATGCTTGATCCTTGCCCCGATGTCGATCAATACGGTTTTTTAAACCTCCCGTTTAATAATCTATCCAAATTTTATGAACACGTGAAATCGCTGTCAAGTGAAAAATAGCGATTCATCGAAGAATTTCGTCCGAATGCCCGTTTTCGCTATCCGCCGCGGACCGGTTCTCTATACCCGGAAAAACGCCCGTCCGCGCCGCGCCCCATCGGCTGCGCCGCCTCGGAGGGGGACTCCGGTCGTGGCACCCCTCGCGGCGAAGCCTCGAGGGTGCGCTTTACCTCCCTTCGCCCCCCTCCTGCGGCGGCTCCGCCGGCGGAGGCCTCCGCTCATCCCGCGCAGGAAGGGAACCTGACGGTTGCCATGGATAGGTAGCGGCAGCTGACGCGTTGCGTGCGCCATTATCGGAAGGCGCAGGCCGATGGGGGGTGCGGCGCAGCATGGGGGTGTTCACGCTGCGAGGAGCCGCGGCGGAACCGGCGGAGGCCCCGCCTGCTTTGGAGCATCAAACTTGCTGATGCAAACGGGGAGCGATGAAACACTGGGAGGGGACCGGAACGCACGTTTGCTGGCCGGAGCCGGAGAGACGCAGGCGACCTCGTGAGCACGCACCCCCCGGAGGCCAAGCGCCTTCCGTGCAGGGGGCGGACGGCGGTTTGACACCGGCAGACGAATCGGGGAGAATAGGTAACCCGAGGTGGGGGAGTAGCTCAGTTGGGAGAGCACCACGTTCGCAACGTGGGGGTCGAGGGTTCAAATCCCTTCTCCTCCACCAAATTTTGCCTATTCTTCCTCAATGCAAAATTTGGTGTCCCGCCGAAGCTCCGAAGATTTTCCTTGGAGCTTCGGCGAACCCCATGGGGATTTGAACGCGAGGATGCCGCCGAGCGATAAGCGAGGAAGAGCTCGACCTTGCGGAGGGCGGAAGGCAGCCGAGCTGCCGGGCGGCCGAGGGCCCTGGCAGGCCCGAGGCTCATCGGTCAAATCCCTTCTCCTCCACCACCTTCTTTCATCCGGCTGTTTCTTGAAGCTCTACCCTCTTCATGCCCAGGCTTCCCATCGACTGTGCCTCTCTCGAGTCGAAGATGGTTAAGGGGCATCCCGAGCGGAGATGGCTTCCGCTGCTCGGGTTCTACACGGGGGCAATGCTGAATGCGCTTTGCCGGCTGCGGCCCGCCCTGAAACTGAAACGCGACGGTTTCTCCCAGGATTACGGAACACTCATTCAGCGATTCAATAGTTACTACATCTCTCCATCGCCCAAGCGGGTATTTCACAGCTTTCGGCACAGCGCAGAGGATAATCCGAAGCAGCACGGCGTTGATGGATGC